>NZ_JBEAFZ010000026.1:0-70211 GCF_040062415.1 Klebsiella sp. GG_Kp173 | reverse complement strand
GCACTGCCAACTGAATAACACATCCCCGTCAATACGGTTCTCGCTGCACGCTTACTTCTCGCATACGCTTTCCGCCTGACTTCTAAAGTCATCTACCGCCCATTGAGCAAACTGGTAGCAGACAGGTTCTATCCCACCGGGTACTCTTACCCCATACACGAACTGCACCGGCCCTGCTCCACCAGGAACTGGCCGCGCTACAAGTTGCGACCTGCGGTATTGTGTTGATAAACTGTTCATGCGTTAGTAATCTCCACTGATAACGACACGCCACGACGCCAGGAGCTGCAACTCGCTGGCGTCACTTCTTTTTGCGTGCAAATAACGTGATAATTGCGGCAATCTCTTCTTCGCGAGCTGCCAGGTGGCGGCGGTGATGCACCATGATTTCTTCAGCCTCATGCCTTTCAATAACGCCATCCTCAAGTGCCTGTTCGATAATCTGATCAACCTGCCCTCTGGCGGCAGAGGTACGCATTGCCCGGCTAAACAAGTCCACGCGATCCAGCTCTTCCAGGTGCGGCACATCCACCAACAGAGCACCACGACGGCGGGCGAAGTAGTCTGCCAGTAGTGACGTGTTGGAAATGTCTTCCATCGCTTCCAGCTCCGATACTTCAAAAAATCGACAGCCGTTTTTCTCGTAGAGGTTGTTGTTGAACTGCGTCACGGTCATTCCCAGTGCGCCAGCCATTGCTTCGCGCCCACCTGGATATGCTTTGCACATAGATTTCACGACTTCTTTGAGGTTCATACCTACTCCTTTCAAACTCGGGTGGTAGTTACAAATTTGATGCAGTGACATTAAGCTTTCGCATTGCTGTACCTCTTAAATAGGCCCAGTCAATGTCAGGACGAAGCTCTTCGCAGGTGACAGCACCACCAGTGGCTTTCTCAATCTCAGGGCATCGTTCCGCAGGTATTTGCCTAATGCCCGTTGTCCATTGATTCACTGTTGGTGATGAGATGCCTAGATTCCTTGACAAAGCGGCTTGTCCCCCAACAATGCGGCAGGCTTCACTGATTGCTTCAAGGCTACTTCTCATAAACGGATTCCTATGATTTCCACACAAGCAGATATTAGGCTAAGCCTAATAAACAATCAATAGGAATTGCCTAAGCTAAAGGTTATGAGGATTATTAGGCAATGCTTAGTGGTAAAGAATTGGGCCGAGCGATCGAGCAGGCCATAGACAAGAAGCTTTCAATAGGTTCTGCCAAGAGTAAGGCGGAAATCGCACGTCATTTCAAAATAAAACCCCCATCAATCCATGACTGGATCAATAAAGGCTCCATATCGAAAGAGAAGCTACCAGAGCTTTGGAACTACTTTTCTGATGTTGTGGGCCCCGAGCACTGGGGGCTAAAAGGATACCCGCTAACTGATACATGTGAGCCCGCAACAGATCCCATAGTTAAAAATGGTTCTATTGACGAACTCTATAATAAGGCTTCGAGAGAGAAAAAGGCTATCATTGATTTTGTCCTCTTAGAGCAAGGACAGCGCATACCTGGCTGGGTAGATAGCGACGCTAAAGCATATTTAGACTCACTAGAGATGAAGATAAGGAGATGGGCAGAGCAGGAGGAAGATGGAAAAAAACAAACGAAAGCCAGAGCTTAAGCTTATATGGTCTAACGGACAATATCTCTAAGCTCCATACATGTTAAAAGCTCTGAGATTGATTCACTTGCATAACTCAATCCCTGTGGGGGATTGGCTTGTATGAAGCCCATCCGGGGATTGTGACTTGCTTTGATTTAACAGCAGGTTTTCACTTTGCATGGAGGATGCATGGAAAACTTCAAAGTACGTCTTAAAAATCACATTGAACATGTTAAAAATGTTAGAGAACACTGCACAACGGAAGAGACAACCAAGCAGGCTTTGATACTTCCTTTCTTGGACATCCTAGGCTTTAACGCATATGATCCGCAAAAAGTCAAAGCTGAATATGGTGCGGACTTCCCTGGTGTGAAAGTTGGTGAGCGTGTAGATTATGCTCTATTCTGCCAAGGTGTTCCCGTTATGTTTATTGAGGCCAAAGGTTGTAAAGAAAAAATGGACAACCATTGCCCTCAATTATCTAGGTATTTTAATTCTACTCCTGAGGTGACAATATCAGCAATTACTAATGGCATTGAATGGCGTTTTTTTACGGATCTCAATGAGAAAAACATAATGGATTCAACGCCATTTTTACGAATCATGATGGATGACATTAAAGATTCTGATGCTGAGCAATTATTTAGATTCCGGCATGACAAATTCAAACCAGAGGCCTTAAGAACACTTGCAGAAGAGAGTGTATATATTTCTGCATTTGTTAAAGTTGTGAGTACAAGCCTTCGGGAAGTAGATCATGAATTTGTTAGATATGTTGCAGGACGAGCAAACATTGGTCGTCAATTAAATCAAAGATTTATAGAAACAATAACTCCATTGGTGAGGCAGGCCGTAGAGAGGTCAGTAAGTGAAATGGTTGTTTCTGGTCTTTCATCAAGAACATCTATTCCTG
The DNA here is from genome assembly GCF_040062415.1 of Klebsiella sp. GG_Kp173. Lineage (NCBI taxonomy): Bacteria > Pseudomonadati > Pseudomonadota > Gammaproteobacteria > Enterobacterales > Enterobacteriaceae > Klebsiella > Klebsiella sp. GG_Kp173. The sequence continues at coordinate 67,692 of NZ_JBEAFZ010000026.1, read as the reverse complement.
AATTAGAATCCCCTGCTGATGTAACTGAAAATAATGTAATTGATGAGCGCGCAGATATTGTCGATGCAGAGAATCCCAACATCGTAACAACCTATAATGAAAGAATTTTATTTGAAAAAATCTGTTCTATTATAGGTCCTGCATACGAACTTCAAGCCAAAGACACAGAGTCATATTACTCTATTCTTTTCCAAGGAAAAACAAACCGCTGGCTGGTTCGCTATTATGACAAGAAGAACCGCTCAAACATACAGTTACCAATTGATATCAATGAAATAACAGGTAATGAAATTAAAAGAGCCGGACTTGAACATGATAACAATCGTATTTTCATTGAACATCCCGAGGATGTATTAAGGATTTCAGGTTTAATCCTTGATTCTTTACAATATGTACAGAATGATGAGAATTTCAGAAAGCGTCGTCCATAATCATAAAAACACTAGCTTTATTTCACACAAATCCCGCTTATGCGGGATTTTTTTTGACTGCCGACAAACATTAGGCTAAGCCTATTGACATATCATTAGGCAAAACCTAATATCAAGTGAGTCTGATGGACTATGTCATCTTGGCGGCGCCATGTGCAAGCTAAGTGTTTCAGGCATGACGTGCGCCCCACCAGCACGGCGAAAAGGTGTGACGCCCGGGAAGAGTCCGGGACGCAACAGATGAGAGCATTGGCGGTGAACGGGCAAACACACAAGCCGTAAGCCGATCCGAACGCAATAGCTAATCGTATCAGTGCTCTCCTCGTTGTGACGTGTACAAGCGTACCGCAGCGCCGGTCGACGCAAAGACCCGGAAATCGACTGAGCAACAGCAACTGGTTGCCAATACCAAAACAGAGCGGCGGGAAGTAAGCAGATTAGCGATCTGGTGTCACAACATTCATTCCCGATAAGCCCCTTCTACTGAGGAGGTTTATCGGGACTGGAAGAGTTACCACTTGGAGACGGTCCTTTTAAATGTCCTGGACAGTGGCGCTTTGGTAGCGATAACAACCACTCCAGTTGATCCTGGGAGTTATCAGGTCAGTGAGCTGCCAGCACTCTCGACGGCAGTGACAGCCGGAAGTAGACGGCACAGCCCAGACGATATCTGAGTGGCTTTAAAAACAGATGGGAGCCGGTGGAAGCCCGGCACACAACAGGAAAAAGCACTGTGTTAGTCAAGTGAGTTTCCAGTGCTTCAGTGCTCTTTCCGTTGTGTGGAGATAACTAACTAATCCTTTGCAGAGGAAACAGAAATGAAATTATCAAAGTTACGTAACGCCATTGTCTATCGGGCTACTTTGCCCAGCATTGAAGCGGTTGAAGGGCACCTGCAGGAATTGCCCTACTCTGAACTTACAGAAACGGAGTTCGCGCGGGCTTCCTTCGTCCCTAATCCGATTACTGGCGAGCTGGTTACGCCAATTACTGGCGGTTATGCAATCGTGATTCGCCGCGATGAGAAAATAATCCCCCAGCACGTCGTGATGAAAGAAGCAAATGAGCGTATCCAGCGCATTGAAAATGCATGTGGTCAGAAACTAAAGCGCGCTGACCGTAACAACATTATCCAGGATGCTAAGGTTGAGCTCTGCAAACAGGCATTCATCAAGTCGTCTCTGATCCTGGTCCTGTATAACACTGAAGAAAATCTGCTGATCATTAATTCCGCCAATAAAAATATTGCCAATTTAGTCGGGGCGATGCTGGTTAAAGTGATCGGCTCAGTCAAAACAGTCACGATCAACATCAGTGATATCAAAAACGGCCTGACAACGCGTCTTAAAAACCATCTGGACGGCGAAGAATCAGCCTTTGCCGGGTTTGAGGTCGGTGATTATGTCCAGCTATCCCGCCTGGCAGAACAGAAAGAAGTTATTCGCTACTCTGCGGAACACACTTCCGTTACCAGTGAAATTCTGGAGAGCCTGAACACAGGTTTTATCGTTGATAACATGGAATTAAGAGGCTGCGGCATCTCTTTTCTGCTTACAGATAAATTCCATTTCCGGCGGATCGATACCAAGGATAATGATTATTCTGATGATGACGACAAAGCCTACCGCTGGCGTCACCAGGCAGGTACGGACATGTTCCAGTTCTGTAAAGTAATTAACCAGCTTTGTGATCTGCTCGCCTACAAAGAGCACGAAGAACAAAAACCAGCAGCCTGATTAGAACAGCAGCAATTACCCCATTCTCATGGGTTGGGTTGCTGCACCCTAAAGCGCGTTGCAGCGCGTCAGTTGGAGAAATACAAAATGGGAAAAACAGTACAGCAGTTAATTAAAAATGCCTTTGAGGCAGCTAAAACAATGCCTCCTGCAAATTCAGAACTTATTAAAGAGCTGGCAACAATGCTCGATGTTTCGAATATTACCCTTCGGCAGGCATGTAAAGAACGTGACGCTATGAAGGAAGAAGTTATTTCCTGGGCGAAAGAATGCGATCGAATTGTTGAGCGTCACACAAAAACCCGCAGCAATATGCACGTCCTGGAAGCAATGCGCGATCTGAAGAGTATCTCAACGACATCCACCAGCAATGCGGAGGCTGTCTGATGGCTAAAGACTCAAAGGTTGTATACGGCGCCAGCGGCAAAACGAACGTTTTAACGTTCGAACCTGAAAGCCTGCACCTGGTTACCGACAAAACACACCCGCTTTACGATGAACGGGTCCACCTTCCTATCGACGAAGGGATGGTTCTGAACATCAAGGAGCTGGGTGTACTGGAACCTATCATCGTCTGGAAAGACCCTGAACTTGGGCTCACCTGCGTAGTTGTAGGCCGTCAGCGCGTAAAACATACCTTGGAGGCAAATAAGCTTCTTTTGAAAGAGGGCAAAGACCCACTGCTTGTTCCTGGGGTTGTTAAGCGCGGGTCAGCAAATCAGATGGCTAAATACATGGTCAGCGAAAACGAAATTCGCCGACCTGATACACCGCTTGGCCGGGCTAAAAAAATGTCAGACGCACTCGACCGCGGGCTCGATGAGGACGACATTGCAGTGTTGTTTGGCTGCAGCGTTCAGACCGTTCGAGCAACGCTCGCCCTCCTCGAGGCTACCCAGGCCGTCCGGGAAGCTGTAGAGGCAGGAACAATTAACGTTACCCAGGCGCGTCAGTTGGCATCGCTGAAACCCGAAGAGCAACGGGAGAAGGTCAAGCAGATCGAGACAGCGACCGCCGGCATCACGGGCCATGAAAAAGCCCGGCGGCAGCGCCAGGTTCTTGGTGAAGCAAAGCCGCGTATCAAATCACGCAAGGAAATTGCAAAAGCCCTCGAAGATGCCAGCGGCGAGTATGCCGAGGCTCTGCGCTGGGTGCTTGGGGAGGCGCAATGAATTTTGAACCTGAGAATTACAGCAAATACACCCTGCGTCGGCTCGCCGCCCTGTTAGATGTGATCTGCTGGGTGCTGATTGCCGTAGTAACCGTTGGTATCTGCATGTTTATTGAATGGTGGACAGCATGAGCAACGTAACCAAACCAACCAGCAAGGGGAAATTTGATGGGGCAGTTGATTACCTCTGCTCCGATGAGGCTCGTTTTCTGGTTATGCGGGGCGACTATAGCGAAGCAGATATTATCCAAGCGTCTGTATCCCAAGATGTGATTGATGCTGAAGGCGCAGAGGATTTTGCTTCCAGCGCTCGCTATTACCAGTGCTGGTACAAAGTCAGTCCAATTGGTGGGCAGGAAGGATATTCAGGCTGGCATCATCCACGTGATACGCCTTGTCGAGGTGCGTATTTCGCATCTGTTCTGCAGTGGGATTAAGGAGAGTGCAGCATGACTGATATCACCGAACTGGCGCAGAGCCTGAAAGCGGCAGCAGAGAAGGCCACTCAGGGGAACTGGAGAGCATTCAAATACCACGACGGGCGCTGTGGTATTGGCGGAGGCCATCACGATGAGATCATGGTTTGTGAACACATAAGTAAAAGGCGTCCACATGACGCTGAATTCATCGCCCTGGCTAACCCTGCCAACATCCTCGCGCTGGTAGAGGCGCTGGAGAAGGCGCAGGGGATGGAAGCCTACTGGAAAACTCAATGCCGTGGGATAACAGACCACTGCGAGGAATTGCAGGCGCGCATCGCAGAGCTGGAGTCCCGCACCGTCACCGCTGCCGCCGCTGACGTACTGGCAGAGCGCCAGAGGCAGGTTACGGCAGAGGGGTGGACTGCTGAGCGCGATGATGGCTATCAAAATAGTGAGCTCGCTGATGCTGCGGCTTGTTACGCAATTCATGCACACAACCAAGGTTTTTCTACTCCCGCTCATTGGCCGTGGTCTCAAGACTGGTGGAAACAAACAAGCCCGCGGCGCGACCTGGTTAAGGCAGGAGCGTTAATTCTGGCCGAAATTGAGCGCCTTGACCGCGCCGCTGGCATCAAGGTGGAGGCTGAGTAGATGGCTGTTGCAAGAATGCTTTGCGTTAGCTCGACCAAACCTGACTGGTTTACTCCAGGTGCCATATACGACTCAGAACCACGCGGTGCCGATATTTGCATTTGTGGTGACAACCTCGTTTCAGACCTCAACAAAGAGGACTGGTACGAAATGAGCCAGCGCGCAGATGGGCTGTGGTTCTTAATCGGTTTTCAGCAGTCAATTCTGTTTAGGGAGGCTGAATAGATGGCGCTAACCAAAGAACAGCGCGCAGAGCTGCGCATGAAATTTGGCGGACGCTGCGCTTACTGCGGCTGTGAGCTTAGCGACAAATGGCACGCTGACCATGTCGAAGTGGTGCGAAGAAATATCAGTAACGGCTACGCAATGGACAGGCCAGAAAACGATACGGTCAGCAACATGGTACCGGCATGCATCCCCTGCAACCTTTTCAAAATGTGCAGCACCGTTGAAGACTTTCGCAGCCGCATCGCGACTCAGGTTGATGTGACTCGCCTGGCATCGAGAAGCTACCGCACAGCGGAATCATTCGGTCTGGTTCAACCAACTAACGCGCCGGTAGTGTTCTGGTTCGAAAAGTATCAGGCAGAAGGAGCCAACCAATGACCAAATCAACCATAACCAGAGAACGCCTGGCAAAAATTAAATCATGGCGTGAAACCTACGGCGCCGGAAGCAACGTAATGCTGCCAGCTGAAGAAGCTGAGGAGCTGGCCCGCATAGCACTGGACGCAATGGACAGAGACCAGGTACGCAACGAGCACGCCGAGTGGTCACAGGCAACTTTCGGCAATGTCGGCCCGGTTGGCCCGCTGAAGCACCTCAGCAAAGAAGCGCTGGAGGCCGCAGCGGCACCAGACGACCTTTCAGAGTGGGCGGATATGCAGTTCCTGTTGTGGGACGCTCAGCACCGTTCCGGTATTGCAGATGAGCAGATTACCCAAGCGATGATCGAAAAGCTGGCGGTGAACAAACAGCGCTCATGGCCGGAGCCGAAAGACGGTGAACCGCGGTTGCACATCAACGAGCAGCCAGCGCTTACTGGCAACTTTCCCATAATCGGCATTGACCTGGCATCCGGTCCGGATCGCACTGTCGAGGTTAGTTACGTTGCACCTCCCGGTTACGTTATGGTGCCAATGAGGTTAACGGCTGAGAACGGCGCAAAGGGGGCGCTATCAGGTGAGTTTTCAGAAACCAAGTTCGTAAACTGCTCGGAATGCTTTGGTGATGATGAGTGCGAAACCTGCGACGGCAGCGGGAGAATTGAAATCACGGTACCTGTCTCCTGGACAACCATCAAAGAAATCTGGGCTAAAGGTGTTGAGCATTTCGCAGCCGCCCTGCAGGAGGTGAAGTGAAAGCGAACAAGCTGAAGCGTCGCCGCTGGCGGCGCATGCGGGATGCTTTGACCGCATATAAGACTGAAGCAAATGACTGGAAATCGTTGTACCTCGAACGCACTGCAGAAATCGCATCACTACGGAGTCAACGATTATTGGTCCCTATGCCGGTAATTGTACCAGCGGAAATTTATAACCAGTTTAACGGGGTAAGGGAGGACCACCAGCTGTGTAAAAGGTGTAATGACGGACTGCGTGGTGGCTGTTCGTCTTGTTCATATAGTGGCAGATAACCGGTTGCAGCCGGTTTAGTGGAGAACAACTCATGAGCGATCGCTTCCTGACTGATGAAGAACTGACAGAGGCCACGGGTTCGCCCCAAAAGTCACTGCAGAAAGAGGTATTAACGCAGAACGGGATCTTTTTTATTGAACGCCGGGACGGAGCAATCAAAACGACCTGGTTTCATATTAACCATCCCGTACAGCGCATACTTCCACCAGCAGGCCATATGCCTACTCCAGGCATGAACTTTGACGCTGTAGAGAGATAATATGGGCCGCAAAAGAGCGCCTGGTAATGAGTGGATGCCGAAGGGTGTGTTTTTCCGCCCTTCCGGTTACTACTGGAAGCCAGGAGGTACTACCGAGAATCTAGCCCCAGCAAACGCTTCTAAAGCGGAGGTTTGGTTAGCTTACGAGAAAGTCGTTGAAGGTCGAAAGAAACTACTCACCTTTCAACAATTGTGGAAAAAATTTTTAAATAGTGCTGACTATGCAGACCTTGCCCCCAGGACACAAAAAGATTACCTGGCACATGAAAAATACTTGTTAGCGGTTTTCGGCGATGCAGAGGCAAAGGCCATTAAACCTGAACACGTCCGGCGCTACATGGATGCACGTGGTAAAAGAAGCCGTGTTCAAGCTAATCACGAGCATAGTTCAATGTCTCGTGTATACCGCTGGGGTTATCAGCGTGGTTATGTACCAGGTAATCCGTGTGTTGGTGTCGATAAGTTTCCTAAACCCCAGCGCGACCGCTACATAACCGATGAAGAGTACATCGCTATCTTCACTCATGCGACGCCTGCAGTTAAAGCCGCGATGGAAATTGCGTATCTTTGCGCTGCAAGGGTATCTGATGTTCTTAAAATGAACTGGAATCAGATTCTTGATAAAGGAATTTTCATACAGCAAGGTAAAACTGGTATTAAACAGATCAAAGCCTGGACTGCGCGTCTTAGTGCGGCTGTGGATATTTGCAGGGAATGGGGACAGGATGGCCCTGTTATCAGGACAATGTATGGTGAGCGTTATTCATACAAGGGATTTAATGAAGCATGGAGAAAAGCGAGAAACGCGGCTTCTGAAGAACTTGGTAGGCCACTTGATTGCACCTTCCATGATCTAAAGGCTAAAGGGATCTCAGACTATGAAGGATCTGGCAGGGATAAGCAAAAATTCAGTGGTCATAAGACAGAATCACAGGTACTTGTTTACGACAGGAAAGTTAAAATCAGCCCGACTTTGAACAAGAAAATGAGATGATTCTTTGGCGTCGGAGCATGCTTCGGCGCTAGAATTTTTCTCAGTGGATTTTCTCAATTTTTCTCATCGGGATGCAGGTCACTGAAAGGGAATGCTGTAAGTGTTTGAATAGTGGCGGAGAGAGGGGGATTTGAACCCCCGGTAGAGTTGCCCCTACTCCGGTTTTCGAGACCGGTCCGTTCAGCCGCTCCGGCATCTCTCCGCTGTTGTGGTTGCTATAATGCCAGGATCTTTGGCATTTTAATAGCTCCCGTTTCGGTAATCGTGTTCAAGTGACGACTTTGCGAGCAATATGATGTTTAAATGGCCCTGGAAAGCAGATGATGAGTCCGGCAACGCAGAGATGCCCTGGGAGCAAGCGCTTGCCATTCCGGTTTTAGCCCACCTTTCGCCCGCTGAGCAGCATAAGCTGACGCAGATGGCTGGCCGTTTCCTACAGCAAAAACGTCTGGTAGCGCTTCAGGGACTGGAGCTGACTCCGCTGCATCAGGCGCGGATAGCTATGCTCTTTTGCCTGCCGGTACTTGAGCTGGGGATAGAGTGGCTGGACGGTTTTCATGAAGTGCTGATCTACCCTGCCCCGTTTGTCGTGGATGATGAATGGGAGGATGATATTGGCCTGGTCCACAACCAGCGGGTGGTGCAATCGGGGCAAAGCTGGCAGCAGGGTCCCGTGGTGCTGAACTGGCTGGATATTCAGGACTCTTTTGATGCGTCAGGCTTTAACCTTGTGGTGCATGAGGTAGCGCATAAGCTCGATACGCGGAATGGCGATCGGGCCAGCGGGGTGCCGCTGATCCCACTGCGCGAAGTCGCCGGTTGGGAGCACGATCTCCACGCGGCGATGAACAACATTCAGGATGAGATAGATCTGGTGGGGGAAAGCGCAGCCAGCATTGACGCCTATGCCGCCACCGATCCCGCTGAGTGCTTTGCCGTCCTATCGGAATATTTTTTCAGCGCGCCTGAACTGTTCGCGCCCCGCTTCCCGGCCCTGTGGCAGCGTTTTTGCCATTTTTACCGCCAGGATCCGCTGGCGCGCAGACGGGAGAATGGCCTGCAGGACGAAGACGATCGGCGCACTGTTCACTAAAACAACGTGTTGAGCTAAATTTAGCCATTTGAATCAGCAGGTTAATTTTAGTGTTGACACAAAAATGCCGGGCCAGTAGTATGCGCCTCGTTCACACGATTCCTCTGTAGTTCAGTCGGTAGAACGGCGGACTGTTAATCCGTATGTCACTGGTTCGAGTCCAGTCAGAGGAGCCAAATTTAAAAAGCCTGCTTTTAAGCAGGCTTTTTGCTTTTCGGGTCCCGCCGGGCCGCCATCCCGCATCAAGGCTTAACTTTTTCCACCGCTACAAACTTCCCTGCGCCGCTGTGGCGCTGATATTCACCGGCATGCCGGAGCGGCGCTGCAGGGTTTGCTCGGCCTGCGAAGAACTCACTCCCGGCCCCTGAGTAAACTCGCGCAGCGCCGAGGTCATCGGCAACGGGACTTTTCTGTCGGATTCAAACTCCGCGCGGTTGCGCGACAGCGGCTCGTGCACCTCCAGCCAGTGGCTGCCGTCCGGCTCCACGCTGTACTTCACCGGCTGATCGATGAGCTGGACGCGCGTTCCCACCGGGACGTTATCAAACAGGAATTTAATGTCGTCATTACGCAGGCGGATGCATCCCTGGCTGACGCGCAACCCGATACCAAAGTTGGCATTGGTGCCGTGGATGGCGTACAGCCTGCCGATATAGATCGCATACAGCCCCATCGGATTATCGGGCCCGGGGGGCACCATCGCCGGCAGCGTTTTGCCCTCTTTCGCATACTCGCGGCGGGTATTGGCGGTCGGTACCCAGGTGGGTCCCTCCTGCTTGCGCTCTACCGCCGTCACCCAGTTACGCGGCGTTTCGCGTCCCGCCTGACCAATGCCGATTGGCAGGACTTCCACGCTATTGCCCAGCGGCGGGTAATAATAGAGACGCATCTCGGCGACGTTGATGACGATCCCCTCCCGCACGGTGTCAGGCAGGATCAGCTGTTGCGGAATGGTCAGCGTCGATCCGGAGTGCGGCAAATAGACATCGACGCCGGGGTTAGCTTCCAGCATATTGCTCAACCCCTGGCCGTACTGGGCGGCAAAACTTTCCAGTGGTTGAGTGTTATTCTCCGGCACGGCAATGGTAAATGCGCTGCCCACCAGACGGCTCCCCTCCGGCGGCAGCGGATAGCTAACGGCCAGTGCGCTGTGGCTGGCGAGCAGCATCAGCGCCGAACAAAGTAATTTCACACGCCGCATCGTCATTTTCCCTTCCTCAGTCGCGACTCTCGTGTGTGAATTATAGCGGTATTTCCTCTCCCCGATCCGCTGGCCAGCATTTCCTTAAATCTGATAGTCGATAGCGGCCTCTTCCGGCTCCATCGCCTGGCGCTTGATCTCATCCAGCGACAGTCCGGCATTGCACAATTCGATAAAGCGCCAGACGTAATTACGCTGCAGCTGGCCCCGCTTCAGTCCCAGCCACACGGTATTGGCATCAAACAGATGGCGGGTATCGAGGCGCGTAAAGGTGTCCGCTTCGCGGGCATCCCCGGACTGCTCGGCGACCAGCCCGACGCCCAGCCCCAGCTCGACGTAGGTCTTGATGACATCGGAATCCTGGGCGCTCAGCACAATATCCGGCATCAGCCCTTTGCGGTTGAAGGCCTCATCGATCCGCGAACGGCCGGTGATCCCCTGGCGATAGGTGATTAACGGCCAGCGGGCAATCGCCTCCAGCGTCAGAGGAGACACCTGGGTCAGGGGATGGTCTTTGGGTACCAGCAGGCTGTGATGCCAGCGGAACCAGGGGAAAGCCGCCAGCGTAGGATCGTTGCTCAGACGCTCGCTGGCGATGCCGATATCCGCCCCGCCGTTATGCAACAGCGCTTCAATTTCCTGCGGGGTGCCCTGCACCAGCTCGACGCGAACGTCGGAGAACAGCTCGCGGAAGGCTTTAATCACCGGGGGCAGGCTGTAGCGCGCCTGGGTGTGAGTGGTGGCGATGGTTAAGACGCCGGAGGCATCATTAGTAAAGAGATCCGCCAGCCGCCGGACGTTGCTGGCTTCATTGAGGATCCGCTCGGCAATGGATAACAGCGCTTTACCCGGCTCGGTCATGCCTAACAGGCGTTTGCCGCGACGGATAAAGATCTCAATCCCCAGCTCCTCTTCCAGTTCCCGGATATGGCGGCTGACGCCTGACTGCGAGGTATAGAGCATATTCGCGACTTCCGTCAGGTTGTAATCCTGACGGGCCGCCTCACGGATAATTTTCAGTTGCTGGAAGTTCACCCTTTCCTCCGGGCCAATGGACTTAACGTATCTGCTATTGTTAAAGTCTGTTGTCCCGGGTAACAAATAATAAAAACCAGCAACTTATTCCTTAAGAGAATATAGCCTAACTCACCAGCTGCAGTTCACGGTTCTCCAGCGATGGACGGCTCACCAGAGACAGCAGGATCTCCTTCACCGCCTGCGCCTGCGGCGACAAACCGCCGCGCGCCGACATGTTCAACGACAGCGACAGGCTCATTGACGGCGTGCTAATCCGCGCCATCCAACCGTTCGCCGCGCCGCACAGGGAGCGGGCAGCGGATTCCGGCAGGACCGTCGCCCCCATGCCGCTGGCGATGGCCGCGGTCAGGGTGGTAATGGATTCAATCTCGCCGATAATTTTCGCCGACAGACGACGCAGGGTGAACGCTTCGGTGACCCGCGCCCGTACCGCGCTGTAATCGCGCGGCAGAAACAGGTTCATCTCCGCCACCGCCGTGAGGTCCACGCTCTGCCCCGGGCAATCGCGGGTACCGACCAGGTAGAGATCTTCTTTCAGCAGCGGCTGGCTGACGATGCCGGCCACCGGTGAACGCTCATACAGCACCGCCATATCCAGCTGGCCCGCCAGCAGCTTGTCATTCAGCGCCGTGCCGCTGCTCTCCTGCAGATAGACCATCACCTCGGGCAGTTCATTACGCACCGTCTGCAGCAACGGCATAGTAATGGCAGAGGCCGCCGTGCCCGGCGCCAGGCCGATCGAGACCTGGCCACGCAGCGTCTGACCGACGTTATTGACCGCCAGCTGCGCCTGCTCACACTGGCGCAGGATGGTCCGCGCATGGGTATACAGGATTTTACCGGCTTCCGTTGGCGTGACCCCTCGCTTAGTGCGTATCAGCAGCTGCTGGTCCATTTCACCTTCCAGGGTCGCGACCTGCTGGCTGAGGGCCGGTTGGGCGATGTGCAAGACTTCAGCGGCCTGGGTCAGACTGCCGATATCGACGATTTTCACAAAATATTTCAGTCGTCTTAAGTTCATTTTGCCTCCTGTAAGGAACGCCAGCGTCAACGCTGGAAGTATGATGAAACTGGTTTTGCAATTTGCTTGCCAGCTTTTCATTTCCGCTGCCGCTGCCCGCCACAGGCGGTGTTATAAGGGATAGTGATAGCAATCCGGTTTTTATTTGCCCGGTAAGCAGATTGTGGTATGCCCCATTAGGGGTACATTCGCACTACAACGGTGCAATCTGCTGAAAAAAACAGCGCACGAGTGAGGGTTGCTGAAATTGTCAGCAGTCGAACGCAATTCTTTGAATCAGGCTTTGACAAGGCCGGGTGGCATCGTTAATATGCGCCCCGTTCACACGATTCCTCTGTAGTTCAGTCGGTAGAACGGCGGACTGTTAATCCGTATGTCACTGGTTCGAGTCCAGTCAGAGGAGCCAAATTTAAAAAAGCCTGCTTTCGAGCAGGCTTTTTGCTTTTCCGCGCCAGCTGCGCGGCCGGAGGGCGAAGGCTCCCCTCCAGCAATGGCGCCCCTAGCGCAAACTCTCTTCCTTCAGGTCTATCTCCCGCAGCACCTCATAAAAGGTGATATCGCTAATGTTGTGAGCGCGACGCAGCCGGAACAGCTCCTGACGCTGGGCGATAATGACCTCTCTTTGCATATATTTCTCCAGCCTGGCGCGCTTCGCCAGCTCCAGCCCGACGTCCTGCCCTTCGTCATTGTCGTTATAGTGAAGCCGACGCTGGTAGGTTTCCAGCAGCATATTGCCGGCATCCGCCCGCAGGGCCTGCTCAGTGGGATCCTCCACCGGCTCGTCGAGTAGCGCATTTAGCCGGTTGATGGCCACTTCGGTCATGACGGCGCCAATATCGTCCTTGCCGGTGTCATGGGGTAAATCATCGGCAAGATAGCGGGTCATGAACGGCAGACCGATAGCCGCCACCACCAGCGACATCAGGATCACCGCCATTGAAAGAAAGATCAGCAGTTCGCGGCCCGGGAATGGTGAACCATCCGCCAGCACCGCCGGCAGCGTCAGAATACCGGCGAGCGTCACGGAGCCTTTAACCCCCGCCAGCGCCATGACGGCGAGGATGCTGAATCGCGGACGGACGGTGATGGCCTTGCCCCGGCGTTTACGGCGAAAAATGGTCAGCGTCATCGACAGCCATACCCAGGCGAAACGCATCAGACCGAGCGCGAGAGTGATGGCCACGGCGTACAGCAGCAGATACCAGGGCGAAGGGACGCCGGCCTGGCTGGCTACCGCCGGCAACGTCCTGAGCATGCGGGGCAACTGCTCGCCCAGCATCAGGAAGATCATCCCATTGAGGGTAGTCTGCAGCATGGACCACACCGCGCTGCTTTTCATGCGCGTCGCGGGAAGCCGTGGCCCCGACAGCTGCTCATAGTGCATCGCAATGCCGGCGGCGACGGCGGCAAGAATGCCGGAGACATGGAACGCCTCGGCCAGCAGGTAGGCGGCGAAGGGGATAAGCAGGCTGATCAGGATCTGGATGGCCGGCTCCTCGCGGGTGCGCCGCACCAGAAAGTTATTACATTTGCCGGTGACCCACACCACCACGAGCCCACTGAGGATACCCCCGAACGCCATCAGGAAAAACTTCATCACCGCCTCTCCCGGTGAGAAGCTGCCGGTCAGCACCGCGGCGATGGCAAAATTAAAAGCGACGAGACCCGAAGCATCGTTTAACAGCGACTCCCCTTCTAGGATATGCGCCATCCGGGAAGGCAGCGGCGAGCTGGCGGTCATTGCCGATACCGCCACCGGATCGGTGGGTGACAGAATCGCCGCCAGGGCGAACCCCGCCGCCACGGTAATCGCCGGAATAAGCCAGTGAATAAACAGGCCAATACCGAGGATAGTCACCATCACCAGGCCTATCGCCAGCGACAGAATCGGCTTCATATCGCGGAAAAACGCGTCTTTCGGGATCCGCCAGCCATCAAGGAAAAGCAGCGGCGGGATAAACAACAGCAAAAAGATGTGCGGATCGAAATCGACCTGAAAACCACCGGCGGCCAGCGCGGCGCCCGCCGCAATCTGGATCAACGGCAGCGGCACTTTAACGGGCAGAAGATGGGAAATGAACACCGTCACCACGATGGCCATGATAAAGACCAGCACAATAGCGATTAGCGACATTCCTCCCCTCCTTTGACGGCAATATTCATTCTGTACATCAGGCTGTTATTCCTTTTTCGCAGGTGTGGTTTCAGCGGCGGGTTATTTATCCAGACGCCGATAATAAAGGACAGGCTTTCCTGTCTGGCGGCGTGTTTATTTAAACTGAGGTGGCAACCGGCGCCCATTCAGGGGGGACAATGTGTTTTATCATGCCGGCATTGTCAATCCGCTATGGTCTGCAAATCATCGTCAGCCCGGCAATATAATCTCTACCATTCATCCTTATCATTCCGTGGCGACCAGAGAGATATATGGTCAGCGGAATAGCCTCAGCGGATTGATATTCTCTGTCGTAACGGCCCGATATCCATGCATTAGCCATTATTGATAATCCGCGTTGCCTTTCATAAGCCGAATGCCTCGAAATCCCGCCCTTCGCTGCCATACATTGCTTGCCCCATACCAGGATTGGGGGTACCCTGACAAACAATTAAACCACACGGTCTAAATGATGAATTCCGCTATCTCCGCCAACCTGAAGCCCCGCCGCGGCCGACCGCCAAAGGCCGATCGGCAGTTTGTCGACACCCGCCAGGCGCTGATTCGCTCGGGCCTGGAGGTGCTGACCGAAACGGGCTATCTCGCGGCGGGGATTGATGCGGTAATCAAGAATATCGCCGTGCCAAAGGGGTCGTTTTACCACTGTTTCAAAAGCAAGGAGGCCTTTGGCCTCGCCGTGCTTGCCGCCTATGGCGACTACTTTGCGCATAAATTAGATAAATTCCTGCTGGACGACGCCGTGCCGCCGCTGGAACGGATGGCGGCCTTCGTGCGAGATGCCGGTCAGGGAATGGAGAAATACCAGTTTCGTCGCGGCTGTCTGGTAGGCAACCTGCTGCAGGAAGCTCCGCTGTTGCCCGAGGCATTTACCCAGCGGTTGCAGGCCATCCTGGCGGCATGGGAGGCGCGCGTGGCCCGCTGCCTGCACGAGGCGCAGGCTGCCGGGGCGATCGCCAGCGACACCTCACCGGAGGCGCTGGCCCAGGTGTTCTGGATCGGCTGGGAAGGCGCGGTGATGCGCGCCAGGCTGGTCCAGTCCGCCGCTCCCCTTAACCAGTACTGGGATTTCTTTGCGCACAATATGATGACAATAACACCTGCACAGGACGGCGATAGCGCCGATAACTCCCTTCAGACGAGGAATACTCAGTCATGAAAGCATTAGTTCTGGACCAGATTGACAACCGCACCGTGGCCGCCGTCAAAGCGATTGACCTGCCTGCCCTTGCCGAAGGCGACGTGCGGGTCGCCATCGACTGGTCGAGTCTCAACTATAAAGATGCCCTGGCGATCACCGGCAAAGGCAAAATCATCCGCCAGTTCCCGATGGTGCCGGGGATTGATTTTGCCGGCAGGGTAAGTGAAAGCCGCGATCCGCGCTTTGTTCCCGGCCAGGCCGTGATCCTCACCGGCTGGGGCGTGGGCGAAAACCACTGGGGCGGTCTGGCCACCGAGGCCTGTGTCAAAGGCGACTGGCTGGTTGCCCTGCCGGAGGCACTCAGCGCGCGCCAGGCGATGATCATCGGCACCGCCGGCTTTACCGCAATGCTGTGCGTCGATGCCCTCGTCAGTGCGGGCATCACCCCGGAAAGCGGTGATATCCTGGTCACCGGCGCCAGCGGCGGGGTCGGCAGCACCGCCGTGGTACTGCTGAAAGCGCTCGGCTACCGGGTGACAGCCGTATCGGGCCGCGAGTCGACGCACGATTACCTTCGGCAGCTCGGCGCCGACGCCATCCTGCCGCGCAGCGACTTCGCAGAGACCCGCCCGCTGGAGAAACAGCTGTGGGCGGGCGCGGTGGATACCGTTGGCGGCACGATGCTGGCTAAAGTGCTGGCGCAAACGCAATATCGCGGCTGCGTCGCCGCCTGCGGTCTGGCCGGGGGCTTCGATCTGCCGACCACCGTAATGCCGTTTATTCTGCGCAATGTGCGTCTGCAGGGGGTGGATTCGGTGATGGTGCCCACCGCAGAACGCGACGCGGTCTGGCAGCGTCTGGCCCAGCTGCTGCCGGAAGGCTACTACCAGCAGGCAGCCACCGAAATCACGCTGGAGCAGGCGCCAGCGTATGCCGCAGATTTCCTCAGCAACAATATTCATGGCCGCACGCTGGTCAACATCGGCCAGTAATTCTCTCCTCCCGGCGCCCCATGGCGCCGGTCCCCGGGGCGATCCTGACATATCATTTCCTTCCCCACGGGATTATGATGACGCGAACGAATGGCTTTGCGAGTGGTAAAGAACGTAAATGGATGTCATAAGCATCATTATGGCGGCGGGCAAATCGTCCGTTGACGTCGCGCTGTATACGCTGTTGCCGATCATGGTGATCATGCTGATTATCATGAAATATCTGGAGGTCCGCGGCATCCTCGATGTGATTGTGCGCTGGGTTGCGCCATTGCTGAAGCCCTTCGGCTTAACCGGGATGAGCGCCTTCGCCCTGATCCAGATTAACTTTGTCAGCTTCGCCGCCCCGCTGGCCACGCTGTCCATTATGGACAAACGCGGCGTTTCTGACCGGCAAATGGCCGCCACGCTGGCCATGGTCTTCGCCATGGGGCAAGGCAACGTCTTCTATCCCCTCACCCCTTTCGGCCTCCACTGGCTGGCCTCGATCGTTATCTCAGTGGTCGGCGGCCTGTGCGCGGCGGCAGTCGCCTGGCACGTCACCGGACGGCGCTTATCGGTCGCCGAGAATCCTCGCGCGGAAGCGCTGCCCAACGCCGAGCAGAACAGTCAGGGCATTCTGGCGGTGATCAATAGCGCCGGCTCCGACGCCATCCGCCTGGCGCTCGGCGCGGTGCCGATGCTGATCCTGTCGTTAACCATCGTCGGACTGCTTCAGGGCGCTGGCGCCATCGACCTGCTGCAGCAGCTGCTGAAACCGGTGCTCGGCTGGCTGCACATTCCGCAGAACTTTGTGCTGCCGGCGCTGGTGAAGTGCGTCGCCGGAGGCACCGCTTACTTTGGCGTCATTTCCGAGCTGATCCAGCAGGGCAAAGTCACCGTCAGCCAGGTCAACGCCTCGGCAGGCCTGCTGATCCAGACCTTCGATCTGCCCGGAATCGGTATTTTCCTCGGCATCAGCTCACGGTTTGTCCGCCTGTTTCGCTTCGTGGTTCCCGCGGCGATCGTCGGTATTCTGCTGCGCACCGTCCTGCACCTGATCCTCTTTTAACGCCTCCGAGCTGGCCTGCGCCTTCAGGCAGGCCACTACCGCCGCCTGTTCGCCGCAGGCGATATGCTCATCGACGCGCGCCAGCATCCACGGAAAGAAAGGATTAGAGGTGACGCGCATTAACGTCTCCAGCCCCACGCTCAGCGTTCCGGTTTCTCCACGCAGTGAAATGGTGCCCAGGCTAATGCCGTAGCGGTTCTTCTCGTCCGGCTCGCGGCCATACAGCGAGTCGCTCAGGGGAAACGGCACCGCCACATGCGACAGGGAGTACATATCCGCCGGCCAGGCAAGGTGTAGAGGATAACGATGCTCTTCCCGTTCCTGGGCCAGCGTAGTGCGGGCGACGGTCTGCAGCGTGTGCGCCGTCGCGTTGGTCACCACCGTGGTGGTATAGGCCCTCGGCGCCGGCGGCAGCAGCGTATTCACCGCCGCATAGAGCGCGGGACGGAACAGGACACGGAGATCCGCCGCCTGGTTTATGTCGAACACCACCAGCTCACTGCCGTTGTCCGGCAGGTAGCGATACAGGGACTCCACCACCGCCCGGGTGCTGACGGTGGAATCCATCACCGACTGAAAGGTGAGGACTGGTGGCAGCGCTTTCAGCTCCCCCTGACGGGACGCACGAATAATCTGCTGCTGCAGCGCCTGGCTTAACAGCCAGGACTGTCTCGCCGCTTTTACCGGAAAAGAGTTGTACTTGAACGGGTTAAATTCAGGCGCCACGTTTAGCCAGGCCGCGCGGGCAAACGCCGGGAAGATGGACGGCAGCCCGGCGAGACCGGCAAAACGGGCAAACGCCGTCACGCCGATCATCGGCGACAGCAGGATAATCTGCTGCGGCTGGCGTAAATGGCTGTCCTCCAGGCTATCGAGGGCATACTTGAGCGCCAGCGCGCCGCCGTTAGAGTAGCCGACCAGATGCAGCGGCACGTCCGCCCCGGCCAGGCGCGTCGCTTCGCGCACCGCCAGACGCGTTGCCGCCAGCCAGGTCTCCCAGTCAACGGCGGTTAACGCCCCCGGCGCGGTGCCATGGCCCGGCAAACGCGGCGCCACCGCCACATAACCCCGCTGCCGCCAGAGTTGCGCCAGATAGCGCACGCTGTAGGGCGAATCGGTCAGGCCATGGAGCAGCACCACGCTGCCGCGCGGTTTTCCCTGCGGCAATAGTACAAAAGAGCGATTCCAGTCCTGCGTAAACTGTCCCGGCCAGACCCGGCTGTGGCGATAAAAGCGGTTGACTGGGGTTTTATCTTCTTCCGGCAAGGCCTCTGTCACCTCACGCTGAAGATCGGCGAAAATCGTTTTCTCCCGCGCCAGATACTGGGCAAAGTTCGCCTGGTCGATCTCTTTGGCCGTCATCTCGTTGCCATGCCAGGTATGCCAGGAATGCAGCGCGGGGCCGCGCTGGGACTCATAGATCCGTCCGGCGAGAAACACCACCAGCAGCGCCAGCACCGCAACGATCCCTTTTTTTAACAGTGAGCCAATAACGGCGCCTGACGTTCGCCAGTGGCGTAAAACATGCTTCATGACGCTCTCTCTATTATTTTTCGCATAGCCGAACTCAGCTGCCCTATTCCTGACAGGCTATTTTCACTGTCTGCTTCTCAGCATAGTCATCGGCTCCGGCAAATTAAACCCGGCAGATCATTCATGTTCAGCGAAAAAAAGCCTACCGCTGAGATCAACGTTAGGTCGCCTATTTTTAAACACTGTATAAACCAAGGGGATAATCTTATTGTCAGGCCTTCAGGAAACATGAATTATCGGCAGGGATGTGATCAGGACAGGAAGATATAGATGGAGTGGTGGGTAAAAAAAGTGAGAAAAAATTCAATGACCAGCCCCTGCTGCGTCGTGCTTCAGAGCGGTACATTAGCGATGATTGCTGAAATTGAAGCCTGTCGCCTTCACCTGCAGGAAGGCGATAAACTTACTCCGCTGGCCGATGCGCGTTATTGTCTGAATAATAACCCGACACAGACGTTGAAGATCCTCAAAGCAACCCATTATAGCAGTGAGCGCTGGGCAAACGCCGGCAAATAAATCGGGTCCGCCCCCTTTGCCAGAGATGATCTGGGTCTCTTCGCATCTGACAGATAAATTCCCCTTCGCCCTTTTCACGCTGTGACATACTATCGGGAATGTCAGCAGACCTGAAACAAGGAGCGAATCATGAATAACAAGGCCGCCAGTCTGACCCCGGAACAAGCGCTTGCCGAGCTGGAAGCGCGCTATGAAGCCTCGGTCACGGCATTACGCAAAGCCATCGGCGACTATATCGACCATAATACGCTCCCCGATACCGAAGCCCGCGCGGAAGGTCTTTTTGTCTATCCGCAGCTCTCGGTCTCCTGGGACGGCGCCGATCATAAAGCCCTCAAAACGCGCGCCTGGGGACGTTTCACCCATGCAGGGTGCTATACCACCACCATCACCAATCCAAAACTGTTCCGCCACTATTTGCTGGAACAGCTGACCCTGCTGTATCAGGACTATGGCGCGCATATCAGCGTCGAGCTGTCGCAGCATGAGATCCCCTATCCTTACGTGATAGATGGTTCCACCCTGACACTCGACCGCTCGATGAGCGCCGGTCTGACGCGCTATTTCCCTACCACCGAGCTGTCGCAGATTGGCGATGAGACCGCAGACGGCCTGTTCCATCCTACCGAGTTCTATCCGCTGTCGCACTTTGACGCCCGCCGCGTCGATTTTTCGCTGGCGCGTCTGCGGCACTATACCGGCACGCCGGCGGAACACTTCCAGCCCTACGTGCTGTTCACCAACTATACCCGCTACGTGGATGAGTTCGTCAGCTGGGGCTGCAGCCAGATCCTCGATCCCGACAGCCCCTATATCGCTCTCTCCTGCGCCGGCGGGATCTGGATCACCGCCGAAACCGAAGCGCCGGAGCAGGCCATTTCCGATCTGGCGTGGAAGAAGCACCAGATGCCGGCCTGGCATTTGATCACCCACGACGGCAAAGGGATCACGCTGATTAATATTGGCGTCGGCCCGGCCAACGCCAAAACCATCTGCGACCACCTGGCGGTGCTGCGCCCGGATGTCTGGCTGATGATCGGCCACTGCGGCGGCCTGCGCGAAAGCCAGGCCATCGGCGACTATGTGCTGGCCCACGCCTATCTGCGCGACGACCATGTACTGGATGCGGTGCTGCCGCCGGATATTCCAATCCCCAGCATTGCCGAAGTGCAGCGCGCCCTGTACGACGCCACCAAGCAGGTGAGCGGGATGCCGGGCGAGGAGGTGAAGCAGCGGCTGCGTACCGGGACGGTGGTCACCACCGACGACCGTAACTGGGAGCTGCGCTATTCCGCTTCCGCGCTGCGCTTTAATCTCAGCCGCGCGGTGGCTATCGATATGGAGAGCGCGACCATCGCCGCCCAGGGCTATCGCTTTCGCGTCCCCTACGGCACGCTGCTCTGCGTCTCGGACAAACCGCTGCACGGTGAGATCAAACTCCCCGGTCAGGCCAACCGCTTCTATGAGGGGGCCATCTCTGAGCATCTGCAGATCGGCATCCGGGCTATCGACCTGCTGCGCGCCGAGGGGGATCACATGCACTCGCGTAAGCTACGCACCTTCAACGAACCGCCGTTCCGCTAACCGGTGACGTGGGAATAAAGAGGAAAACGCTGGCGTTCCCCGCAGGGGAGCGTCGGCGCTCGGGTGAGCGAAACAAACGTCCCGGCGGTGACTCCAGATTTTTCGTCCGCAAGGAAACAGGCAGACAGAAAAGCAAAAAGCCTGCTCGAAAGCAGGCTTTTTTAAATTTGGCTCCTCTGACTGGACTCGAACCAGTGACATACGGATTAACAGTCCGCCGTTCTACCGACTGAACTACAGAGGAATCGTGTGAACGGGGCGAATATTAACGGTGACGCCGGACGCTGTAAAGCCTGTTTTTAATAAAATGAATCGTTTGCCGAATTATTCCTCACTTTGCGCAAAAAATGGCGTTTATCCGGCAAACGGATCAGGTTTCCGGCGTTGAGGCCTTAACCCGCGGGTACTTCCACAGCCAGCGACCGCTCACCATGCGGAAGTAAAACAGCACGCCGCGCACGGCCCAGTCGAGCACCATCCCTAACCAGACGCCGATCACCCCCATCCCCAGCACGATGCCCAGCGTATAGCCCGCCACCACCCGACAGCCCCACATGCCGAGCATCGACACCCACATGGTATAGCGTACGTCACGGGCGCCTTTGAAGGCGCAGGGTAAAGTCCACGACAGCGACCAGATCGGCATAAACAGGGCGTTGAGCCACAGCAGCTGCTTCACCACCTCTTTTACATCCTCTTCATGGGTATAGAAAGAGGCGATAAAGCCCGCGAACGGGGCGCTGCCCCAGGCAATCAGCGTCAGAATAATGGTCGACAGCCAGAACACATGCCAGGCCTGGAATTCCGCCTGACCAATCTGCCCTTTCCCCAGCCGCTTGCCGGTGATGATCGTCGAGGCGGAGCCGAGGGCGTTGCCCGGCAGGTTAATCAGCGACGCCACCGAAAAAGCAATGAAGTTGCCGGCGATAACGTTGGTGCCCATCCCGGCGACGAACATCTGGGTCAGCAGCTTACCGCCATTGAACAGAACCGATTCGATACTGGCCGGGATGCCGATCCCCATCACCTCCCAGATAATGGCGAAGTTAAAGGGTTTGAAGTAGCCTTTCAGCGACAGCCGCAGCGCGGGATTGAGGCCCACCATCAGCACCCAGATAGTGGCGATGGCGCCAATATAGCGGGCAATGGTCAGCCCGAGACCGGCGCCGACAAAGCCCAGCCCCGGCCAGGAGAAGAGGCCATAGATGAGCACGCTGCTGATTAGGATATTGAGGATGTTCATCCCGCCGTTGATCAACAGCGGGATTTTAGTGGTACCGGCCCCGCGCAGCGCCCCGCTGCCGATCAGCGCAATCGCCGCCGCCGGATAGCTCAGCACCGTCAGCTCGAGATAGGTCAGCGCCAGGTCCTTGACCTGCGGGGTGGCATCGCCGGCGACAAAATTAATAATTTCCTGACCAAAGGCGTGGATCACCCCCGCCAGCACAATGGAAAACAGGGTCATAATGGCCAGCGACTGGCGCGCGGCCGCTCTCGCTCGCCGCCGATCTCGCTTGCCGAGGCTAAAGGCCACCACCACCGTGGTACCCAGATCGATGGCGGCAAAGAACGACATGATCACCATGTTAAAGCTATCGGCCAGACCCACCCCGGCCATGGCCTCTTTTCCCAGCCAGCTGACAAGGAAGGTGCTCAACACCCCCATCAACAATACGCAGGCATTTTCCAGCAGAATGGGCACAGCGAGGGGGCTGATTTCGCGCCAGTACAGCACACGATAACGCTGACGTTTTTTAAACCAGGATGTCCGTTCGACTGCCTGGCGTACGGCGGAGGTGACGTTCAAGAGAGACCTTAGTGAGAGATGTTGAAACAACATTTCAAATGATGATCGAGAAATGGATATCCTGCAAAGTATTTTTCCGTAATAATTGTCGGAAATGACAACAAATTGTTGATGGAAGCGGCAGTTGCACCTGAACGGACGAATTGATGTTTGACAAAAGATTTTTCGCCGCTAAGATACGACTCCACACGATTCCTCTGTAGTTCAGTCGGTAGAACGGCGGACTGTTAATCCGTATGTCACTGGTTCGAGTCCAGTCAGAGGAGCCACATTTAAGAAGCCTGCTTTCGAGCAGGCTTTTTGCTTTTCTGCGTCTCTGGCCTTAACGCAGAATCGCATCCAGCCCGGCAAGCACCTCATTGACAACGGCGACAGGTATGCGTTTCAGACGCTTGCCTTTCGCTACCGCCGCCCTACGCCCCAGGTATCCTCCATGAACACGTCTCCGCTCAGCCTGAAAAAGCGCCCGGCGGTAGGATGATTTTGCTGACGCTTGCGGGTGAGATAGCGTGAATGAATCACTCTGTCCCATGTCTTGTAAGGAGGCGCCATGAACCTCAGACAACAGCAGCAGCAGGCGTTTGACCGCAGCGGTCAGCCGCTTATCGTCGGCGACGTCAACCACTGTCCACTGCCGCCGGAGACCCTCGCCGCGCTGGGTCCGGATTCCCCCTATGTGGCGCAGGTATACGGTTCGGGTCTGACCGGCGAGGTTTACCGGCTGCGCATCGCCGGCAAGGAGTATAATTTAAAGAAACGACGCGCCGTCGCCGGCGTTGCCAATCTTAACGGCCAGCTGTCGTTTTTGAATGAGGTACAGCGCCGACAGGCGTTGCAACGGCTGAAGGATGACCCAAATACCGCACCGCGCTTCACCCACATCGTCCCAACGCTGTATGCCGATTATCGCCTCGGCATCCTGCTCTCCCCCTGGATCGATGGCGAGCCGATTCACCAGCTGACCCCGCCGCTTATCGCCCAGCTGTTCACCACGCTGGAAGCCTGCGAGGAGCAGGGGCTGATGGAGTGGGATCTCTGTAGCGGGAACCTGTTGGTGGACCGGGAGGAGCAGCTGTGGCTGTTCGATTTTGGCTATATGTATCCCTTCGACCCGCTGAAAGAATTCAACAGCAACGGTCTGGCCGATCCCCTGTTTCACTTTGTCGAGCGCTTTGAGACCCGCTTCTTTTTTAGCTGGCTGATGACCCGGGTGCCCGATGCCGAACAGCAGCTGGCGCAGTATCGCGAGATGAAGCGGCTGGCCGTCGAAAGCTACCGGCGCAAGCTGGTCTGGCTTCGCGCCCGGCGGGCAGCCCCGCAGGTGCAGGCTCATTTTCAGCAGATAACGACGCGCTGGGAGACGGCGCTGGCTGACCCTGCCGCGCTGCGCCGCTTGTTCGCCCTGGAAGCCTTCCGCTCCCATGTGCTGGATATTGAAGACGACCTGCATGGCCAGTCCTGCACCTTGCTCACCCTGCAACGTATCGACTGGGTGATAGGCCAGCTGGAACAGCATTATCGCTTTATCGCCGACGAAGGCGGCCTGTTTTACGACAACGCTGGGAAATCGCAGCAGGCGCTACTCGGTGACTATGCGCAGAAGCGGCAGCAGGCGCAGCAGTACCTGCTCAATGCCGCCGCGGCAAAGGATTAACGGCGTTCGCGCCCCTGTTTCTGCTTCGCCTGATACATCAGGCGGTCGGCGGTGGCCACCAGCGCGTTGAGACTGGGATGGCTGGCGGGATCGTACTCGACGCAGCCCCAGGAGAACGCCAGCTGCCAGGGGTGAGCCGCCTGTTGATTGAAACGCGCTACGTTGTGGCTGAGCGTCTCCATTGCCGCCGCGGCATCGTGACGGCTGGTATTGGCGAACAGAATAATAAACTCATCGCCTCCCTGCCTGGCGAGGATATCGGATTCACGGAAGGCGCTTTTCATCAAATCGGCGATGGCGATCAGCGCGCGATCGCCCTCTTCATGCCCCCAGGTATCGTTGATGTGCTTAAAGCGATCGAGGTCGACAAACGCCAGGCTCACCGGCTCATGGCGGCGCTGGGCCGTCAACAGGGCATACTCGGCGAGGGTGAGGAATCCCCGGCGGTTAAACAGTCCCGTCAGCTCATCGGAGGTTGCCGCATCCAGCACCTTGAACTCATCCTCCACGATCGCCGCCAGATCGCTTAAGATCTGTATTTCATGCGCGGAGAACGAACGCGGCTGATGGTCCATCAGACAAAAAGACCCCACCGTCGCGCCATCCGGCAGCTGAACCGGGTACCCGGCGTAAAAGCGGATAAACGGCGCCTGAATCACCAGCGGATTGTCGTGAAAACGCTCGTCCTGCTGCATGTCGTTAACGATAAGCGGGTCGGTTTGCAAAATGGTATGGGCGCAAAATGAAATATCTCTCGGCACCGTGTCCACATCCAGACCGGCACAGGATTTGATGTGCAGCAGATCTTCCCCTACCAGGCTGATGGAGGCCACCGGCAGGTTATACAGCGAACGGGCAAGCCTGGTCAGGCGATCAAAGCGTTCTTCTTTTCCGCTATTCAACAGCCCGGAAGAGCGAAGCGATTGCAGGCGACGCTGCTCGTCGGGATGAAGTCCGGCTAATTTCATTGTCTCTCTCTTGTCTCTTGCGCAGAATTCCACCGGGCTTCCGACAGGAAACCCGGTGTTTTATCCTGCCAGGGGAAAAATAGTCGTCAGGTATCCCATGAGTTAAGCAGATTTCCCCTGCTCGTCAACCGGCGCGCCCCGGCGACTGGCGGCCAGGGCGCTGGCGGAAGGCCATTGACGGCTTTCCGCCCGGCGAAAGGGAAGATCAGGCGCGGATAAACGCCAGCAGGTCGGCGTTGATGGTATCGGCGTGAGAAGTGTGCATCCCGTGCGGGAAGCCAGGATAAATGATCAGCTGGCTGTTGGGCAGCAGCTGGTCCTGCAGGATAGCGGCATTTTTATAGGGAACGACCTGATCGTCATCCCCCTGCATAACCAGCACCGGCAGCGTAATCGACTTAAGATCTTCGGTCTGGTCGGTTTCTGAAAACGCCTTGATGCCTTCATAATGGGCTTTGGCGCTGCCGATCATCCCCTGTCGCCACCAGTTCTGGATCGTCCCCTGCGACACCTCCGCCCCGTCACGATTGAAGCCATAGAACGGGCCAGAGGCGACGTCGAGATAGAACTGGGCGCGGTTAGCCGCCAGCGCTTTGCGGAAACCGTCAAACACCTCGATCGGCGTGCCGCCAGGATTCTGTTCGGTCTTGACCATCAGGGGCGGGACGGCGCTGATGAGCACCGCCTTCGCCACCCGCCCCTGCGGCTGACCGTAGCGGGCCACGTAGCGGGCGACCTGGCCACCGCCGGTAGAGTGTCCAACATGGACCGCATTGTGCAGATCCAGATGCTCCACTACCGCCGAGACGTCTGCCGCATAATGGTCCATATCATGCCCCTCGCTGACCTGATCGGAGCGGCCATGGCCCCGGCGGTCGATAGCGATGACCCGAAAACCTTCGGCAAGGAAAAACAACATCTGGTTATCCCAATCGTCGGCGCTTAACGGCCAGCCGTGATGGAAAACAATCGGCTGAGCTTCCTTTGGACCCCAGTCTTTGAAGTAAATATTGACGCCGTCTTGGGTGGTGACAAATGCCATGTTACAGACTCCTCTCTCAGGATAACCAGCCTGCAGGCCCGTGCCTGGGCTGAATGCCGACGGCGGCCGGCTGAGATGCCAGCCGCGCAGGAATGTGATGCCAGTAACAGTGTAGAAGAAATTTATCACCCCGCCGGACGACTTATCCCGTCTCGCTTGATCGGCTCGCTCAAGCCCAGCAAGCGCCAGCGGCTACGCCGCACTCTCCTGCTGACGGATCCGCACAATCAGCGCGCCGAGCAGCGCCCAGTCCAGCAGCACGGCGAAGGCAAAGCACACGCCGTCGCGTCCTGCCCCGGCGGTGTGCCAGGTCAGCAGCGTCGCCGCGATGGCGACAGCCACGCTCAGCGCCGTGGCGCCGCTGACGCGGCTACCCGACAGTGCCGCCCGTCCCGCGGCAACGCGCCAGGCGACAGCCGCCCCCGCGCTGCCGAACGTCACGCCGGGGAGCAGCGCCGGCCAGGCCTGGCCGCCATACCACGCCACCAGCGCCAGCAGCCAGCCGGCCGCCGACAGCAGGAAAGCCCAGCGCGTCGCCGCCAGGGGCGCCCGATAGAGCCTGGGCTGCGCGCGCGCGAATCCCCATCCGGCGCCGAAGGCCGCGCTCAGGAGCGCCAGCAGACCCAGCGTGCCGCTCGCCCCGATAACGGGGGCCATGATTAACAGCAAGGCCCCGGCGGCGAAGAGCACGCTGAGAGCGATGGCGCGGCCGCGCGGGTCGATGGTTCCCGCCGCGTCCGCGGCGGCATGGTGGTGTAAAACGTGCATATTCAGCTCCTGACACCGTAAACGACATGAAAATAACTCATGCCATTGTCTTTACATGCCCGTAGCCTATCGCCACTATACACGGACACACAAACGCATAGTTTTCAGCCATAGATGAGAAAAACTCAGCCATGAGAACACCCCGCCTGCCGCCGCTGGGCGCCCTGCGCGCATTTCACGCCGTCGCCCGCCAGCGTAGTTTTAAACTGGCCGCCGGGGCGCTCGGCGTCAGCGCGACGGCGGTCAGCCATCAGATTAAACTGCTGGAATCAGTCCTGGAGTGCCGGGTCTGCGAGCGCAGCGCGCAGGGCGTCAGCCTGACCGCCGACGGCGAGATCCTCTACGCCGCCACCCAGCGCGCCTTCAGCGCTCTGGAACAGGCCGTTGTGCAGATAGCCCAGGCCCGCCAGCCGCCATCCTTAACCGTCACCACCACCTCCAATTTTCTCACCCACTGGCTGGTGCCACGGCTGGCGGACTTCACCGCCCGCTTTCCGGCTATCGACCTGCGTCTGCACACCAGCGTCGAACGGGTAGATCTGCATCTGGGCACGGTGGACGCCGCGATTCGCTATCGCGAAACGCCCGAGCCGGATCTGTGCTGTACGCTGCTGCATGAGGATCGCTTTATCGTGGTCGCCAGCCCGACGCTGGCCCTCAGTCGGCCTGACGATCTGGCGCAAGTGACGCTATTTCACGTCGCCAACCGGCACGTACCGGCGGATTCGCCGAGCTGGGAGAACTGGCGTCGCCGCTATGGACCGCCGACGCTGAATATTGACGCGGGGTTAACTTTTAGCGATGAAACCCATGCCCTGCAGGCGGCGGTGGCTGGCCAGGGGGCGGTGATCGCCAGCGAACTGCTGGCGCGGGATCTGCTGCAGCGCGGAGTGTTATCCGCGCCATTCAGCAGCGCGTTACCTGGCGCCAGCTACTACCTGGTCACCACCGAGGCGGCAGCGCAGCGGGCGGATATTATCGCGCTGCGGGAGTGGCTGGTGGGGCAGATGGCCTCGGGCGACAGCGGCCAGCCAGCAGCGGGATAGCGGCCTTACCAGCCGCAAACGTTGGTCTCTTCGTCGGACTCATAGCCGCGGACGATATTGATCAGCTCCTTCACCGCATCGGCCGCGGTGAGCGGGTCGCGCAGCGCCGCCAGCGAGGAAAAGCTTTTATCGACCGAGACGCCGTTATTGTTATTGGTGACCGTCAGCACAAACTCCCCCTCTAAATTGTCGTCCGGCAGATCGCTCAGCAGTCCATTAACGGCCTCCACCGCCTGCTGCGGAATATACAATGCCATCGGTTTGAGGAATATTTTTTCTTGTTTCCGCTGAAGGCGGCCATTCTCTACCGCTAAGGTATAACCTTTATTTTCACTGTTCATGCTTTTAGCCCTCGATAAGAATATTCGGATCAACATAGAAGTCGACATTAAATACCGTGTCCTCCGACAGGGCCTCAATGCAGTGCCATTTTTCCGGCGGAAAAACGCCAAACTGGCCGGCTTCAATGGTCAGGGTTTCAACCGGCTCGGGGCTGCTCTCATCGGCATAGCCGAGATAGCGGATCGCCCCCTGCATCACCGACAGCCGGGGATAGACCCCCTGGCGGGTGCCAGCGTCCAGATGGCGGCGCCAGATAGAGGCCGGCGCGGTCTCCTTTGTCCACAGCGGCGTGCTGCGGGTATGAACGTAATGGGTGGGAATAATAATTCGCTGCATGATTGCACCTCACTTTACCGTCGCACAGGATACGGTCAGAAATAATCGATATGATGCATATCATATACCTCTTTCAAAGGGGAAGGATATTATTTTGCTGGTGAATTTTACCTCTACTCCTTTTTATACCCCTCAGGGATTAACGCTTTGATAAAATAAAAAAGGCGATTACAGTGTCCTGAAATCGCCCCGCAATAATTATGTTAAGCCGTTTACATTTAAATTAGCGCAGCGGACTCGGTTTGCCGATTAAATAGCCCTGCACCAGGTCGCAGCCCAGCGCCTGCAGCGAGGCCAACTGCTCTTCGGTCTCCACGCCTTCAGCCACAATACGCATATGCAGGCTCTTTCCCATGCTGATAATCAGGCGCACGATATCCAGATCGTCTTTTTGCTCCGGAATATTAATAACAAACGAGCGGTCGATTTTGATTTTGTCGAACGGGAAGTAGCTTAAACGTGACAACGAAGAATAGCCGGTACCGAAGTCATCGATGGAGATTTGAATGCCCTGCTCTCGCAGCTGGCTGAGAATTTCCAGCGAACGGGTGTTCTCATTGAACACGTCCGACTCGGTGATCTCCAGATCCAACCGTCGCGGGTCGAGGCCAGTCTGCTGCAATACGCTGATAATGGTGTCGGTCAGCGAGGTGTTCATCAGCTGAATCGGCGAAACGTTGACCGAGACCTTGAGCGGCGTCGCCCAGCTGGCCGCTTCGGCACAGGCGGTTTTCAGCACCCACTCGCCGAGGGCATTGATAAGGCCGATTTTCTCTGCCACCGGGATAAACACCGTCGGCGGCACGGCGCCGCGCACCGGATGGAACCAGCGAACCAGCGCTTCGTAGCCGTAGATTTCGCGCGTGACGGTATCGGCGATCGGCTGGTAGTAGACTTTGAATTCGTCATGGGACAGGGCCTGCAGCAGATCGTCTTCAAACGATTTATTCTCCTGCAGACGCTGCAGCATCCCCGGCCGGAAGATTTGTACATGGCCGCTGCCCTCTTTTTTCGCCTCATACAGCGCGAGGTCGGCACACTTGTACAGATAATCGGTCCGGCTTTCGCCATCAGAGATCACGATCCCGATGCAGGCGTCGATATTAATCTGCGCATCGTAGATCTGATAGGGCTGGCTGATCTTCTCCCGGATAACATTGGCCCGCTCGAGGGCCATCTCTTCGGTGAGATCGTAAGAGAGCATCGCGAACTCATCGCCGCCGAGGCGATACAGCGTCTCAGAGGTTTTACGGAAAAAAGAGAGGCGGCTGGCCAGATCCTGCAGCA
This sequence comes from Klebsiella sp. GG_Kp173, assembly GCF_040062415.1. Classification (NCBI taxonomy): domain Bacteria; kingdom Pseudomonadati; phylum Pseudomonadota; class Gammaproteobacteria; order Enterobacterales; family Enterobacteriaceae; genus Klebsiella; species Klebsiella sp. GG_Kp173. The sequence continues at coordinate 37,798 of NZ_JBEAFZ010000026.1, read as the reverse complement.
GCTTATCGCCGGCGTCATGGCCGAGGGTATCGTTTACATCCTTAAAGCTGTCGAGGTCAAAAAGCATCACCACGGCGCATCCGTTATAGGGACGCACCTGATTGACGATCTCCTGCAGACGCTGCCAGAAAGAGAGACGGTTTGGCATACCGGTCAGCGAATCATGGTAGGCGTCGTACTGCAGACGACGGTTCTGCACCTGCAGCTTCTCTTTCGAGGCCTGCAGATCGTTGGCCAGGGTTTTCATACGAACGTGGGCGCGCCGCAGATTATTATTCTGCCGCAGCATCAGCAGCCCGAGGGTAATACACATGGCGATCAGCAAAATGGAGATCACCGAGTAGATATAATAGAGATGCTGAATTTTATCATGGGTGATATTAACGATATTAATATCTTGCGTCAGCGTGGCGGCCGCCATTGAGGTCAGTGGACCATCCAGCTCGCTTAACACCGGCAGGATCGCTTTAACCTGTGCCGGCGTCATGGTGTCAACTTGTTTATCAAGCAAATGGAGATTGCGGATCAGCGTGGCGACCACCGCCTTCCGCTGTTCGCTTTTATTAATAAAGCGACCCAGATCGCCCTGCTGCAGAAGTTCGATCTGGCTCATCATGATCTCGAGGCGCAGGCGCACCTCATCGTGGTCCGCCCCTTCGGCCCCAATCGCCATGCCCGCCAGACGAGACTCCAGTCGCATATATTCCGATACCATCTGCGACATTGACCACGAGTCCGTATAGCGGGTAAATTTTTGCAACTCACTTTGTCGCTCATGCACCAGATAAGTAATATATCCAGTAACAATAAACAACGACAAAATAATAGCCGTGAGTATTCGATTCAAGATCCAACCCTTACTCTATAATAATCTTAGAAACTTGCCAGGCCGATCGGGAATAATAGATCTGGTTCTGTAATTCAGCACTGCTGTCGTAAGGGTAGACGATAAATAACGGGCCTTTATCCCGAACGCGCATATATTCGCCGTTCATTTTTAACGCCATAATGACCGGGAATTTATAAAAATCGTCCATCGGGATAAGGGTGGTGTAGTCGTTGAGCGCCAGCACGCGGACGGATTGGCCTTTAGCGCCGACTAAATCCATGAGTTTATTAAGGGGAATGCCATCAAAACGGACCTTCCCGGTGTACCAGGGGGTGGTGGTTTCCACCGTCTTCATACCCAGTTTTTCCAGCATCGCGAGATCAAAAACCGCCTTGTCACCGACATTCGTATTTCCGATTTTCCCGGAAATGGTCAGTACAGGTTTTCCTGTCGGCGCAGGCAGTTTTTCAGCATAAGCAGAAGGCAACATGACAGAACAAAATAAAACTGCAAGAAGTAGACGCATTTAACTCACCATTCCAGAGAAGGAGACATGTTAAGTGTAAACCATTTACGTCAATTCTTAAAAGGTGCTCCTCTTTGTTATCCGTTGATTTAATTAAAAGTATAAGCTGGCTGGCAAATTGCCAGAATGTTTAGTAAAGGGTGTGATTTCGCCCGCCTTTCCGGCCGCTTATTTTTGCACCAGTTCTCCGCTTAGCAGGCAAACTACTTTCCTCCACGGCCGCCGCGCGGTAGTCTCAGAGCAGACGCAATGCTAAAAGCGTCTCATTCCAATAACAACGAATATGTGACTGACAGGACAGGGTATGGATTCAACAATAAGCGTGCAGCCCGACGAGGCGCCGGATTCGCTGCATCGGGCCCGGCGGGCGGCATGGGGCAGCTTTGCCGGCGCCGTGGTCGACTGGTACGATTTTCTTCTCTATGGCATTACCGCCGCGCTGGTGTTCAACCGCGAATTTTTCCCGCAAATCAGCCCGGCGATGGGCACCCTTGCCGCATTTGCCACCTTCGGCGTCGGGTTTCTTTTTCGCCCGCTGGGCGGGATTATCTTTGGCCACTTCGGCGACCGTCTCGGGCGCAAGCGGATGCTGATGATGACCGTCTGGATGATGGGTATCGCCACCGCCTGCATCGGCCTGCTCCCGTCGTTCAGCCAGATCGGCTGGTGGGCGCCGGTGCTGCTGGTATTCCTGCGGGCGGTTCAGGGCTTTGCCGTCGGCGGCGAATGGGGCGGCGCGGCGCTGCTCTCGGTGGAGAACGCCCCGAAGGGAAAAAAAGCCTTTTACAGCAGCGGCGTGCAGGTGGGCTACGGCGTCGGCCTGCTGCTCTCCACCGGGCTGGTATCGCTGATCAGCAGCCTGACCACCGACGAGCAGTTTCTCAGCTGGGGCTGGCGCTTACCCTTCCTGTTCAGCGTGGCGCTGGTCCTGATTGCGCTGTGGATCCGTAACGGTATGGCCGAATCGCAGGAGTTTGAGGCCCAACAGCGCCAGACCAACGCGCCGCAGGTGAAAAAGCGGCTGCCGGTGGTGGAAGCCCTGCTTCGCCATCCCGGGGCGTTTTTACTGATTATTGCCCTGCGGTTGTGCGAACTGCTGACCATGTATATCGTCACCGCCTTCGCCCTCAACTACTCAACGCAAAACCTCGGCCTGCCGCGCGAGCTGTTTCTCAACATCGGCCTGCTGGTGGGCGGCCTCAGCTGCCTGACTATCCCCTGCTTCGCCTGGCTGGCGGACCGCTTTGGCCGTCGGCGGATCTACATTACCGGGGCGCTAATCGGCACGCTGAGCGGTTTCCCGTTCTTTATGGCGCTGGAGAGTCAGTCCGTTTTCTGGATCCTGTTCTTCGCCCTGATGCTGGCCAATATAGCCCATGATATGGTGGTCTGCGTCCAGCAGCCGATGTTTACCGAGCTGTTCGGCGCCAGCTATCGCTATAGCGGCGCCGGCGTCGGCTACCAGGTAGCGAGCGTAGTCGGCGGCGGCTTTACGCCGTTTATCGCCGCGGCGCTGGTCACCTTCTCCGGGGGAGCCTGGCACAGCGTGGCCCTCTATCTGACCGCGGGATGCCTGCTGTCAGCACTCACCGCGCTGCTGATGAAAAAACATACCGTCGACTGACCAGCCTGCGGAGGGCGCGACCCGCGCCCTCCGGTAAGGAGAATGCATGTCTTTATTGCCTCTGGCCGACTGCTGGCCACGCCGCTTTACCCCCGCCTCGCTGGCGCTGCAGTTTTGCGAGGACCCCACCCTGGCAGAACAGCCGCTGTTTGCCAAAGCCTGCGCCGGCGAGGCCGTCGCCCAGCTCTGGCAGGCGCCGCAGGGATTCGTGGTGCCGGGGAGCTATCGTCAGTTTGCGGACCTGCCGGCGGTCAGCGCGCATTTTGCCGCGCGGGGCTGGCCGGTATGGCTCCGCCGCTCCGGAGGCGGTCTGGTGCCCCAGGGGCCGGGGATTATCAACCTCAGCCTCGCCTGGCCGGTGCAGCAGCCTCTCGGCGAAGCCGCCGAACCCATCTATCACTCGCTGTGCGCTGTGCTGCAGCGCACCCTCGCGCGCTTCGGCGTTGCCAGCCACCCCCGGGCGGTGAGCGGTTCCTTTTGCGATGGCCGTTATAACCTCGCCTGCGGGGAGGGAGAGGCGGCGCGTAAGATTGTCGGTACCGCCCAGTACTGGCGGCCGCTGACAGCGAGCGGCGGCCATGTGGTGCTGGCCCATGCGGTGATCCTTATTGACGCCGACCTTAGCGCGGCGCATCAGGCGGCGAACGCCTTCGAAGCGCAGCTTGGCAGCGGGCGGGTCTACCGCGCCGACAAAACCGTCACCCTGGCGCAGTTGCTTCCCGGCGAGCGCCATCTGCTCCCCCGATTCAGCGAGGCGCTGGCGCGGGAGCTGGACGCGGCTCGCTGAAGGTCGCTTTCAGGTAGCGGCTGAATGTCTCCACCGCGCGCGACACCCGCGGAGCATAGGGCCGGATGACGTACAGCCGATCGGCGAACACCTCCACCGGCTGCCACGCCGGCAGCAGCTCCTGCACCAGCCCGCGGCCGATGGCCTCCCGGGCGCTAAAATCCGGCAGCAGCGCCACCCCCAACCCCGCCAGCACCGCATCGCGCAGCGACTCGCTGTTGTTGGTGGCGAACGGCCCCTGCACGTTGATGGTCACCCGTTCATCGGGCGTCTGGCGGGAGGCAAACGTCCACTGCGGGCGCTGGGGCCCACGGGGATAGGTCAGGCACTGGTGATGACGCAGATCGTCAGGCGTCTCGGGGCGGCCATGGCGGCGGATATAGTCGGCGGACGCGACGATCAGCGTCGCGGTGTGACACAGCGGCCAGGCGACGTGGGTGTCCGGGAGCGCCTCGCGCCGACAGTGGCGGATGGCGAGGTCGAACCCTTCGCTGCCGAGAGAGACCAGCCGGTCGGTCACCTCCAGCTGCAGATGCAGCTGGGGATGCTGATGCAAAAAGGGCGCGATGGCCGGCACCAGCTGTTGACGGGAAAAGGCCACCGGCGCGGTCAGGCGCAGCGTCCCCCGCAGCGGCCCGCCCTCATCGCAGGCGCCAGTGAAAATATCCCGCAGCTGGCCAAACGGCTCATTGAGCTCCGCCACCAGCCGCAGCCCGTCGTCGCTGAGGCTGACGCTGCGGGTGGTGCGATGGACCAGCGTTTTACCGGTCACCCGCTCCAGCTCGCTGATTTTCTGGCTGATGGCCGACTTGCTGATCCCCAGCTTTTCCGCGGCCCGGGTATAGCTTTTCTGCTCTTCCAGCACCGTTAGCCAGTAGAGATGGGCCCAGTAACTCTCCGGACGACTCTCGCTCATGTTGATTGTTCACCAGTAAAAACAATGTATTCAACTATAGCGGTTTTTGCCCGCGACGGCATCGGCTAGCATCTTTATCAGACCGCGATTATTGCCTAACGATAAGGAACACCTGCATGCCATTACTGACATTTGACCTGATAGAAGGCCGTACGGAACAGGAGATCAGAACCCTGCTGGATGCCGCTCATCGCGCCGTGCTGCGCGCCTTCGAGGTACCGGAACACGACCGCTACCAGATTGTTCACGAAAACAAAGCCCACCATATGGTGATTGAAGATACCGGCCTCGGACTGACCCGCACGCGGGATCTGGTGGTGGTGCGGGTCTATACCAGCCCGCGCAGCGACGCGCAGAAGCAGCGCTTCTTCGCCATATTGCAGCAGGAGCTGGCGGAGCACTGCAGCCTGAGCGGCGATGATCTGATGGTGTCGATTATCAGCAACCAGAAAGGCGACTGGAGCTTTGGCCGCGGGGTCGCCCAGTATCTTACCGGCGATCTCTAACCCGCGGCCGGGAGAGCGCTGTCAGCGGCGGCCAGCCGCCGCGATGCGCTGGCGCGCCTGCTGTTCGATATTTTCCAGCAGTTCCTGGACATCGTCTTCGTCAATATCGAGGAACTGTCCTTCCAGCAGCGCGGCGTGAATATCTTCCCGGGTAACCGAAATGCCCAGCGGCACCGTCCGGGATTTGACCTCCTCCGCAGCCAGCGGATGGGGGTAGCGGCGGCCAACCAGATTGTTAAACACGATGGCCAGCAGCGCCAGCATCAGGGAGTTGAGCAGCACCGGCGTCAGCACAAAGTGATAGCCTTCGCTATGCACCCCGGCGCCGCCGAGGATCGCCGTCAGGGCCACCGCGCCGCCGGGAGGATGCAGGCAGCGCAGAAAATACATTCCGGCGATGGCCAGCGCCGCCGCCAGCCCGCAGGCCAGCGCCGGGTCGGGCACCAGCATACCCACCGTGACGCCGATCAGCGCCGACAGCACATTGCCGCCGACAATCGACCACGGCTGCGCCAGCGGACTGCTCGGCACGCCAAACAGGAGTACCGCCGAGGCGCCCATGGGGGCAATAAACCACAAGTTAACTTCGCCCAGCAGCCAGTGGCTGAACATGCTGGTCACCGCCAGGCCGGTGCCGGCGCCGATGGAGCCCAGCACAATATGCCGTCGAGCCACCGGCAGCGCATGCGGCTTCAACCGCCCAAGGAAAATCCGCAGCCGTGAAAACAGGCCCGCGGGAATGACACTCAACATCGCTTTATCGCTCAGATCATAGGAATAACTTATATTTTATTTTCTTTTTTTAACCTTACATTAACAACCCTGTATTTCACAGGGGATCGCGCGGGCGGCGATTTCCAGGCGGCACAGGGCTGTGAATTCTCGCCCGGACTGATAGAATCCCTTTTCTGTCAGGGGGATACCCCTTTGCGAACTGAAGGTCATAACCCAGTGAATAATAAAATCTCTTTAGCGAAAGAAGTGGCATGGGCCAGCCAGAATATGCCGCGTACCCTGCGCCAGGTCGCCGCCCTGCCCGACCTCAGCGGCGTCCGCCTGGCCTGCTGTATGCACCTCGACATGAAAATGATCCCGCTGGTGCAGGGGATCCTCGACAAGGGCGCTCAGGTCTTTTTAACTACCTGTAACCCCACCACCGTGCAGGACGACGTGGTGGCCTGGCTGGTGGAGCGTGGCGCCGAGGCCTGCGCCTGGCGCAATATGAGCGATGCCGACTGGCAACAGTCATGGGAAAAAGCGATCGCCTGGCAGCCGACTCACCTGTGCGAAATGGGAGCCGATATCACCACCCTCCTCCACCAGCGCGGCGAGTTCGGCAACATCGTGGCGGGTCTGGAAGCCACCGGCTCCGGCGTCAATCGGCTGGGGGATATTCAGCCCGGCTATCCGATCTTTAACTGGGACGATCTGCCGGTCAAAGAGGGGCTGCATAACCGCCATATGGTCGGACTCACCGCCTGGCATACCTTCTTCCAGACCACTCATCTCACCCTGCATGAGAAAAAAGTGCTGGTAATCGGCTATGGCCTGGTTGGCCAGGGCGTCGCGGCGGCGGCAAAAGCTTTTGGCGGCCAGGTGATGGTGGCGGAGATCGATCCTGCCCGTCGACTGCAGGCGGCCTATGACGGCTGGCACGTGGTCGATCTCCAGGAGGCTATCGCCTCGGCGGACGTGGTCGCCACGGCGACCGGCGGTAAAAACGTGGTTAATCGCCAGGCTCTGGACCGGGCGAAAGCGGGAGTGTTTATCCTTAACGTCGGCCACGTGGCGGAAGAGATCGATGGCGAATACCTGCGCCAGTATCCTCAGGAAGAGGTGATGCCGTATATCAACGCCTACCGCATGGCTGACAAAACCGTCTACCTGATGGCCAATGGCTCGATGCTCAACCTGACCGCCGGCTTCGGCGACAGCCTGAACGCCTTTGACGTCACCCTGGCGGTGATGGCCAGCGGTATCGGCCATATTGTCAGCGACGGTATGCGCGCCCCGGCGCAGGTTTACCTGCTACCGCAGGCGGTCTGGCAGCAGGCGCTGTAAACCCGGCGCATCGTCGAAACGATGCGCTTTATCATCAGGACGTTGGCGCGCTATCGGGCAGCACAATGTTGCTCTGCGCCAGGGTCCCCATCTGGTGGTACATCGCGCTGGCGGCATCCAGCAAGTGCATGGCCAGCGCAGCGCCGCTGCCCTCACCCAGGCGCATGTCCATATCGAGATACGGGCGCAGACCCAGCGCGTCGAGGGCGATCCGCGCCCCTTTCTCCGCCGACAGGTGCGAAGGGATAAGATACGGGTGCGCCGCCGGGGCCATGCGGCAGGCCGCCAGAGCCGAAGCGTAGGAGAGGAAGCCATCCAGCACCACCGGCAAGCCGCTGGAAGCCGCCCCGAGGATTACCCCGCTCATGCCCACCAGATCAAAACCGCCCACCTTCGCCAGCACGTCCAGCCCGTCCGCCGGGTTCGGCTGGTTATGAGCGATCGCCTGGCGCACCACCGCCACCTTATGGCCCCGCTGCGCCAACGGCAAATTGGCCCCGCAGCCCACCACCGCGTCGGGGTCGCTGCCGGTCAGGACGCTGATCGTCGCTGCCGCCGGGGTGGTATTGGCCATCCCCAGCTCTCCCACGCCAAAGACTTTCACTCCGTCGGCGGCGAGCTGGCGGGTGAAACGTATGCTGGCCAGCAGCACCGTCTCCACCTGCTGACGGCTCATCGCCACCGTCCGGGCGATATTCCCGCTACCGCGGGCCACCTTGAGGTTGATCAGGCCCGGCAGCGGCTCGGCGTCGATGCCGACATCCACCACCTCCACTCTCACCCCGGCCTGCGCCGCCAGCACGCAGACGCCGGTGTTGCCCCGTACCATATTGCCGGCATGAATGGCCGTCACCGCCTGCGGCGAAGGGGTCACGCCTTCATGCCAGACGCCGTGATCGGCGCACATGACCACGATGGCTTTATCGCTCAGCGCCAGCTGCCCCTGCAGCCCCGGCAGACCGGCCAGCTGCACCGCCAGGCTCTCCAGACGGCCAAGGCTGCCGGGCGGCTTTAACAGGCCGTCAATATGCTGCTGCGCGCGCGCCATGCCCGCCACATCGGGCTGCGGAATGGCAGCCAGTAACGCCGAAAGTGTTTCCATTCTGTTCCTCACCGTGGATGCCAGGCCTTACAGTAGCGCCAGTAAAAAGAATAATTCGCCCAGCTCGATCGCCGCTCCGAGGGTATCCCCGGTCTGCCCGCCGAGGGTGCGCTTCAGCGCCCACCCCAGGCCCCCGATCAGCACCAGGGCGATCAGCGCGGCGCGCAGCCCTTGCAGCCCCAGCAGGGCGGTGGCCAGCGCGATCGCTATCGCCAACGTCGTTAGCGTCTGCTGCAGGCTAATCTTGCCAATAAACAGATTGCCCAACCCTTTTTCCCGCGCATAGCGATGGCGATACATCAGCAGTACCGCCATCCCGCGACCGACGGCGCAGGCCGCCGCCAGCGCTGCGATGGGGTTGACATCGCGCAGCAGCAGTTCGCCGACCACCAGCACCTTGGCCACCAGCACAAAAATCAGCGCCAGCCCGCCGTGGGTACCCAGCCGGCTGTCGCGCATGATCTCCAGCATCCGATCGCGGGTGCGGGCGGAGAAGATGCCGTCGCAGGTATCGGCCAGCCCGTCAAGGTGAAATCCGCCGGTGAGCAGCGCCAGCGCTAGCGCGCCGAACAGCGCCGCCAGCGGGACGCCGCACCATGGCTGCAGGAGGTACACCACCGCGCCGGCGATGGCGCCGAGCAGTAAACCGACCAGCGGGAAGGTAACGATACTGCGCTGGTACTGTTCGATCTCCAGGCCCTGGGATAACCGCGCCGGGACCGGCAGACGGCTGATAAACGAGAGTGCAGCAAAGAATGACTTAATCACGTGGGGTTGACTCCTGTCGGCGAAAGCAGCGGAAGAGTTCTGTCGCGCCCGGTCAGCACCTGAGTTTGTCTTCTGGCGAATCGATCGTCGGAGAGGTGAGAGGTGTTGAGATATCGCCCTGACGCCGCTGCGTCAGATGCCCGGCCAGGATGAGAGAAACCTTTCCGATATCAATACGTTTTCGCGGGGCAGTATAGCAAAGAGTCGGTGAGGAGAGGCAGTTGCCGGGACAAAGTTTTCGCAGAAAAAGAGACAGGAGTTGGTAGTGCAGAACAGCCCGGCGACGCTGACCGCCGCCGGACAGCAGGGATTAGCCTTCGACTTTGGCTTCGCCCATCACTTTCAGTTTTTTGGAGATGTCGCGACGCTCTTTGGACAGCTCGGCATTCTTGATGATGTAGTCATCAACGCGGTCTTCGTAATCGCTCTTCATGCTGGCGATGATGCCCTGGATGGCTTCCACGCTCATGCCCGGCTTGATGTAGTCGCTGAGGTTGTCCAGCAGCAGAACGCGCTTCTGGTTATCACGGATCTTTTTCTCAACGTCCTGAATTTCACGCTGCAGTTTGTTCTTACGACGGTACAGACGAACAAACTCCAGTACGTCCTGGAAAGAAGGCTTAGTTGTTTCCATTTTTACACCCCTAATAATTGAGATTCGGATTCGTAAAGCGACTGCGTTATAGGGCTAACATAACTGCTAGCAGTCGCTGATGACAATGTTTTTTCCTTTGCGTTTATCATAACCCTAAACGCTGCTGAATCGAAACAACCCATGCTGTTACCCGGCGCATCTGGTGCTTATTTGCGCAATGCGCGGCAGATCAGATGCGACAGCAGCTCCAGCTGGCGTGCCAGTTCAATAGAGAGCCAAACATAGCCATGGATCGGGGTTTCCGCCAGGCTGTCGTCCCCCTGCTCTTTCATCAGCTGGCGCAGTTCGAGGACAATCTCATTCAGCTTTTCATTGTTGGCGCGCACAGGCTGAGGGTTTCCTTCGTACAGCGCGTGGGCGATGGCCAACAGCGTCTGCTGGGTCATCTGCTGCGTCTCCCGCAGGGTGTGCGCATTGAGCATCACGAAGTGACCCGGACGGGTTGCCCACCAGGCGTTGATCTGCAGCTCCAGCATGCAGACGAGGTTGCGGCTGACGGTCTGGATAGCCTCGAAGATCGCCTTCTGGATGTGCGTCTCTTTGCTGGCGGGGGTGATCAGCCCGCGCATTTTGACGACGTCGTTCAGCGCCTGCTGGAGATGCTTTTCCAGCCGCGGCCGATCCACCAGATTTGGCGAGAAGCCGGCCTGGTAGAGGCGGTTAAAGTTGGTGACATAGCTGGCCATCTGGATGCGCCAGTGGATGAACGCCCGCTGCGGCCAGATACCGGTAAACAGCATTGCCAGCAGCGAGCCGAAGATCACGTCGCCGCTTCGCCACAGCGCGGTATGCATATCGCCGGGCGGCGCCCCGACCACCACCGACAGGGTAATGCCGATCAGCAGCGCCTGATAGGGTTTCTTGCCCAGCGCCAGCCAGCCGCAGAGGAACATTGCCGCCGCGCACCAGAGGACCATCAGCGGCAGGGAGATAAGCTCAAGCTTCAGCGCCACCAGCCCCAGCGCCGAGCCGAGGATCGTGCCGCCGATGCGCTGAAACGCCCGCGGCACGACGTTGCCCCAGAAGGAGATCGGCCCCATCACCACCACCAGGGTGATGAGTGGCCAGGTCCCCTCGGGCACGTTCAGCAGGCGCACCAGCAAAAAGGTGAGCACAAAGGCCAGCGCAATCCGCACACCATGCACCACCCGATAATGGCGATACAAGCGGATCTCAAATGGCTTGAGTGATTTATCAGCGCGCACAACCCTCTCCGGCAAAACGAAAAGGCCAATTGTAACTGCTTTTTCGCCCGGAGCGTGCCGGGAATGTAAAAATCCTTGTCCGGAACAGGGATAAACCGCTACGACGCAACGCGCTCAACGGGGACATACATGTTGATATCCCAGTAGCCGTCGTGGTTGCCATCGTTGAGATAGATCTCAAAACAGGGCCTGGGGGCCACGCGATGCGTTGTGCTCTGCAGCAGACTGTCGAAAAACTGCATCCACGGGGTAGCAAAATCGTAATCCACCACCCGAGCGCGGGCGCAGGCGTAATCCCCGCCGGCAATCGCCGCCAGTATCACCCCTTCGCTGTTGGCGGGAATGACGTAATCCTCGTCAACGGCGACCACGGTGGCGCAGCGTAGTTTTTCCGCTGGCACGTCCTCCGGGTTATCGTAGTAGACGGCAAGCCACTCGCGGGCGGGCACCTTATGGTTCTCAACCCACATCATCAGTTGCTCAAACCCCTGCTTGACGGTTTGATCCCAGGGCCCGACCAGATGGAAACCGGCAATGGTTTTCTTGCCGAGGGTGGTGACACTGTAGTTCATCTTGCCTCCTTCGTGAATATATTACTGTATAAATGTACAGTTAATCTAGCAGGAGATCCCCCCTCAGTATGTGCGCGAATTCACAGAGTCGCCATTGCGGCTGATGAAAAAAACGGCGATTTTGTCGCCGCGTCTGCCGGGCGGCAGCCGAAAAAAAACCGCCTGCAAAGAGGCGGTTATCATGGTTACAGCTCGTGGTGCAGGTAATCGCTCATTCGCGAGAATACCCCGCCTTTATTAATGCTTTCGAGGGTGACCAGCGGATAGTGGCCCACGACCTTGTCGCCGTCATACAGAGAAATCTCGCCGACCCGCTGATTGGCGGCGATCGGCGCCTCCAGATCCTTTTTATCCAGCACGTATTTCGCCTTAATCCGCGATACTTCCGCCTTCGGCAGCGCTAACCAGAAATCTTGATCGGTGCCGAGCTTAATCTGCTCTTTATCGCCGTACCAGATGCGCTCAGTGCCGACCTTCTGCCCTTTCTGCAGCACCTGCACGGTGTCGAAGTTCTGCTGCCCCCAGTGCAGCAGTTTCGCGGCCTGCTGCTCGCGGCCTTTCGGGCTGTCGGCCCCCATTACCACGGCGATAAGCCGGCGCTGGCCATCCACCGCCGAGGCGATCAGGTTGAACCCGGCGCCCGATGTGTGGCCGGTTTTCAGGCCATCGACGTTCATGGTTTTATCCCACAGCAGACCGTTACGGTTTTGCTGAGTAATGCCGTTCCACGTCAGGCTTTTCTGGCTGTACATGTGGTAGACGTCAGGCTCGCCATGGATAATCGCCCGCGACAGCACCGCCAGGTCATAGGCCGAACTGTGCTGGCCCGGGGCATCGAGGCCGTGGACGGTTTCGAAATGGGTGTCCCGCAGATGCAGTTTTTCGACATACTGATTCATCAGGGCGACAAACTGCGGCTGACCGCCGGCGACATAGTCGGCCAGCGCGACGCAGGCGTCGTTACCGGAGTCGACAATCAACCCGCGGCTGAGGTCACGGACGCTGACGCGATCCCCTGGCTTTAAGAACATCAGGGATGACCCGTCGAACACCGGGTTGCCCTTCGCCCAGGCGTCTTTACCTACGGTGACGATATCGTCAAAGGTGATACGATGGCTGTCGATGGCGCGATCGACCACGTAGCCGGTCATCAGTTTGGTCAGGCTGGCAGGGTTACGCTGCTGATGTTCGTTACCCGCGGTCAGCACCTGACCGGTGGTGTAATCCATCAGCACCCATGAGCCAGCCTGAATAGAAGGCGGCGCGACCGTAGCAGGTAAGTCGACGGCAAATGCGCAGGAAACGCTCGAAGCGAGCAAAGATACAGCAATAAACAAACGGCCTTTCAACGGCATATCCTCTAGATTTACAGATCCGCCGTCCTTTTTACGGAACTTCGCGTTTCATATCAGGGTTTAATTGCAAGAAAATATGACACAGCAGAGGAAGTTGCTTGCCGTTACCCTTCTGATGACCGGGCAAATCGTTTACCATACCGGTCGCACGCCACCACGGATAATGAACAGACTATGCAAGATAGCGTCAACCAGCCCGGATTTTTATTCCACGATTATGAAACCTTCGGCACCAGCCCTTCCCTCGACCGGCCGGCGCAGTTCGCCGCCATCCGCACCGACGCGGAGTTAAACGTGCTCGGCGAGCCCGAGGTGTTTTACTGCAAGCCCGCTGACGATTATCTGCCGCAGCCGCAGGCGGTGATGATCACCGGGATCACCCCGCAGGAAGCGCTGGCCAAAGGGGATAACGAGGCCGCGTTTGCCCGCCGCATCCACGATCTGTTCACGGTGCCGCAGACCTGCATCGTCGGCTATAACAACGTGCGCTTTGACGACGAAGTGACGCGGAATATCTTCTATCGCAACTTCTATGACCCTTATGCCTGGAGCTGGCAGCACGATAACTCGCGCTGGGATCTGCTCGACGTGATGCGCGCCTGCTATGCCCTGCGTCCGGAAGGGATCGTCTGGCCGGAAAATGACGAGGGTCTGCCGAGCTTCCGGCTTGAACATCTGACCGTCGCCAACGGTATTGAACACCAGAACGCCCATGACGCGATGGCCGACGTTTACGCCACTATCGCCATGGCGAAGCTGGTGAAAACCCGGCAGCCGCGGCTGTTTGACTATCTCTACAGCCACCGCAATAAGCGCAAGCTAGCGACGCTCATCGACGTGCCGCAAATGAAGCCGCTGGTGCATGTCTCCGGCATGTTCGGCGCCGCGCGCGGCAACACCAGCCTGGTGGCGCCCCTGGCCTGGCATCCGGAAAACCGCAATGCGGTGATCATGGTCGATCTGGTGGGGGATATGGCGCCGCTGCTGGAACTGGATGCCGACGCCCTGCGCGAGCGGCTTTACACCCCACGCGCCGAGCTTGGCGATCTGCCGGCAGCACCGATTAAGCTGGTGCATTTGAACAAATGTCCGGTGCTGGCCCAGGCCAATACCCTGCGCCCGCAGGATGCCGACCGGCTGGGGATCTCCATTCAACGCTGTCTGGACAATGCCCAGCTGCTGCGGGCGAATCCGCAGGTGCGGGAGAAAGTGGTGGCGGTGTATGCCGAAGCCGAGCCGTTCGTGCCGTCCGAAAACGTCGACGCCCAGCTTTACAATGGGTTCTTTAGCGATGCCGACCGCGCGGCGATGAAAATCGTGCTGGAAACCGAACCGCGCAATCTGCCGGCGCTGGATATCACCTTCGCCGACAAGCGCATCGAACGCCTGCTGTTTAACTACCGGGCGCGCAACTTCCCCGGCACGCTCGATGAACATGAGCAGCAGCGCTGGTTAGAGCACCGTCGTCAGGTATTTACGCCTGAGTTTTTGCAGGCCTATGCCGATGAGCTGCAGATGCTGTATCAGCAGTATGCGGATGATAAAGAGAAGCTGGCGCAGCTAAAGGCGCTGTGGCAGTACGCACAGGATATTGTCTGATTGGCTGAAATTCCCGGGTTGCGGCTAACGCCTTACCCGGGCTACAAACGATGACCGGGGAGGACGCCTGACCGTAGGCCCGCGCAAGCGCAGCGCCGCCGGGCATTGCCTCCCCAGTTCGTGCTTATCTTTTTGCCCGGTGGCGGCTTCGCCTTACCCGGGCCTTGACGCTGGTACCAGAGTAGCCCGGGTAAGGCGCTAGCCGCTACCCGGGATGACTGGCTTAACTTTTCGCGCGGCTGGCGATGATTTCATCCGCTACGTTGCGCGGCGCTTCGGCGTAGTGGTGGAACTCCATGCTGTAGGTTGCTCGTCCCTGAGACATCGAGCGCAGCGTGGTGGAATAACCAAACATCTCCGCCAGCGGCACATCGGCGCGGATGATCTGGCTGCCGAAGCGCTCTTCCATCCCCTGCACCATCCCGCGACGGGAAGAGAGATCGCCCATGATATTCCCGGCGTACTCTTCCGGCGTCTCCACCTCCACGTGCATCACCGGCTCCAGGATCACCGGGTCCGCTTTGCGCGCCCCTTCCCGGAAGCCGAAGATCGCCGCCATGCGGAACGCCATCTCTGAGGAGTCCACGTCGTGGTACGACCCGAAGGTCAGGGTCGCTTTCACGTCAACCACCGGATAGCCCGCCAGCACGCCAGTGCCCATCGCTTCGCGCAGCCCTTTCTCCACGGAAGGGATGTACTCGCGCGGCACTACCCCGCCTTTGGTGGCGTCCTCGAAGACGAAACCGCTGCCCGGCTCCAGCGGCTCCAGGGTCAGCACGACGTGCCCGTACTGCCCTTTACCGCCGGACTGGCGCACAAATTTGCCTTCCACGTCCGTCACTTTCTTGCGCAGGGTTTCGCGGTAGGTGACCTGCGGACGACCAATGTTGGCCTCGACGCCAAACTCGCGCTTCATCCGGTCGACAATGATCTCCAGATGCAGCTCGCCCATGCCGGAGATAATCGTCTGGCCGGACTCTTCATCGGTATGCAGACGGAACGACGGATCTTCCGCCGCCAGCCGCTGCAGCGCGATGCCCATTTTTTCCTGGTCCGCTTTGGTCTTCGGCTCAATCGCCAGCGAAATCACCGGCTCCGGAAACTCCATCCGCTCAAGGGTAATCACCGCATCCGGGTCGCATAGCGTATCGCCGGTAGTGACATCCTTCAGCCCAACGCAGGCCGCGATATCCCCGGCGTGCAGTTCGTCAACTTCGTGGCGATCGTTGGCCTGCATCAGCACGATACGCCCGATGCGCTCTTTCTTGCCCTTCACCGGGTTCCACACCGCATCGCCTTTCTTCAGCGTCCCGGAGTAGACGCGGATAAAGGTTAGCTGGCCGACGTAGGGGTCGGTCATCAGTTTGAACGCCAGCGCCGACAGCGGCTCATCATCGCTCGGATGGCGTTCCGCCGGCTGGCCTTTCTCATCCACGCCCTGTATCGCCGGAATATCCAGCGGCGACGGCATCAGCTCCACCACCGCATCGAGCATGCGCTGCACACCTTTGTTTTTAAAGGCGCTCCCGCAGAGCACTGCCTGGATTTCCCCCTTCACCGTGCGCTGGCGCAGACCGGCGACGATCTCCGCCTCGTCCAGCTCGCCGGTTTCGAGGTATTTGTCCATCAGCGCGTCGCTGGCCTCCGCCGCCGCCGAGACCATTTTCTCCCGCCACTCGCGGGCAGTTGCCAGCAGATCGTCAGGGACCGGCCCGTAGCTGAAGGTCATGCCCTGAGTGGCGTCATCCCACAGGATGGCACGCATTTTCACCAGGTCGACGACGCCGGTGAAATGCTCTTCGGCGCCAATGGGGATGACAATCGGCACCGGGTTGGCCTTCAGGCGGTCAATCATCATCTGTACCACGCGGAAGAAATCCGCCCCGGGGCGGTCCATCTTGTTAACGAAGGCCAGCCGCGGGACATGGTATTTATTCGCCTGGCGCCAGACAGTCTCCGACTGGGGCTGCACTCCGCCGACGGAGTCATACACCATCACCGCGCCGTCGAGCACGCGCATGGAACGTTCCACCTCAATGGTGAAATCCACGTGCCCCGGGGTGTCGATGATATTGATCCGGTGCGGCTCGAAGCTGCGGTCCATACCCGGCCAGAAGCAGCTCACCGCCGCCGAGGTAATGGTGATCCCGCGCTCCTGCTCCTGGGCCATCCAGTCGGTGGTTGCCGCGCCATCGTGTACTTCACCCAGCTTATGGCTCATCCCGGTGTAAAACAGGATGCGCTCGGTGGTGGTGGTTTTACCGGCATCGATATGCGCGGAGATACCGATGTTGCGATAACGTTCGAGGGGGATGGGTCGGGGCATGATGCGTCCTTAGTCGTTTTGACTGTCAGTCTGCGGTCGGAATGATCCGCAGTTCATTTAACTGCCGCCTATGATAGTACAATTGTACGAGTATATTCGAACTATTTTGACTATTATTATGATTGGTCAGGTTGCGGCGGCGCGCGTGGCATCAGACCTGGAGTTTGGGTATAGTAGCCGCCAGCCGCCGATACGGGCTGCGACCGCCATGCGCCGCGCCACCGCCGACACAGGATTATTATGATCGCCAATCACCCCGAACGAGAACAAATTCGCCTGGAAAATGTCCTTTCCGCGCTCGGCAACCCGCTGCGACTGGAGATCATCCGCACGCTGGCCGACGGCAGCGAGCAGAGCTGTAACGCGCTGCGTCAGGAAGAGGTGGCCAAGTCCACCATGACCCACCACTGGCGCGTCCTGCGCGACAGCGGTGTGATCTGGCAGCGGCCTCAGGGACGGGAGAATATGATTTCGCTGCGCCGGGAAGATCTGGACGCCCGTTTTCCCGGCCTGCTGGATACGCTGCTTAACGTGATGGTGCGGGAGGGATAAGTATTTACGCCGGGTAGCCACTGCGCCTGACCCGTCCTGCAAAGACCTGCCGTCAGCTTATATTCCCCAGACCCGGCAAGCGCAGCGCCGCCGGGCAAAAAACAGGCCTCGGTATCGAACAAGCACAGTCGAAAAAAAAGCCGGAGGTTTCCCTCCGGCTTTTCTCAATCACATCACGCTACGCCTTACGCCACGTCTTCGTACTGCGGCACCGGGTTGCGGAAGCTTTTGGTCACGCAGGCCAGATAGACCAGACCGATACCGGCCCAGATCAGGCCCAGAATCATCGAGCTCTCTTCCAGGTTGACCCACAGCGCGCCGACGGTCAGGGCGCCGCACATCGGCAGGAACAGATACTGGAAGTGGTCTTTCAGCGTCTTGTTGCGTTTCTCACGGATCCAGAACTGCGAAATTACCGACAGGTTAACGAAGGTAAACGCCACCAGCGCACCAAAGTTAATCAGCGCCGTCGCCATCACCAGGTCGAAGTTAATCGCCAGCAGGGCAATAGCGCCGACCAGGATGATGTTCATCGCCGGAGTGCGCCAGGTCGGGTGGACGTATCCGAAGAAGCTTTTCGGGAACACGCCGTCACGACCCATCACGTACATCAGACGCGCCACGCCAGCATGCGCCGCCATACCGGAAGCCAGTACGGTGATGGTGGAGAAGATCAGCGCGCCAACCTGGAAGGCTTTACCTGCCACGTAGAGCATAATTTCCGGCTGTGACGCATCCGGATCTTTAAAGCGCGAGATGTCCGGGAAGTACAGCTGCAGGAAGTAGGTGGCAAAGATGAAGATCAGGCCGCCGATCAGCGCGGTCAGGAAGATCGCGCGCGGAATGACGCGCTCTGCATCTTTGGTCTCTTCAGACAGGTTGCTGATGCCGTCGAAGCCGGTAAACGAGAAGCACAGGATCGTCGCCCCGGTAATCATCGGGATCACGTGCGCGTCACCGGACCAGAACGGACGGCTGCTGGCCAGCGTACCAGCGCCTTCGCCTTCAAACACGCCATAAATCACCATGCCGAGAATGACGGCAATCAGCACCACCTGCAGCACCACGATCACGGTGTTGAAGTTGGCCACGGATTTAATGCTGCGCAAGTTAAAGGCGGTCATAAAGGCGACCAGCGCGATAACAAACACCCACGACGGAATCGAAGGCACCAGCGCTTCAAAATAGATTTTCGCCAGCAGAATGTTGATCATCGGCGCGAACAGGTAGTCGAGCAGCGAGGACCAACCCACCATAAAGCCAACGGTCGGGCTGATGGATTTCTGTGCATAGGTATACGCCGAGCCGGCGGACGGGTAACGACGTACCAGCTTGCCGTAGCTCAGCGCAGTAAACAGGATAGCGATTAACGCAAAGGCGTAGGCCGTCGGCACGTGACCGTCGGTCATACCAGAGACGATACCAAACGTATCGAACAGCGTCATCGGCTGCATATAGGCCAGGCCCATCATTACAACCGGAACTAGCGTAAGTGTTTTACGTAATTCCACGCGAGAGGTATTTGGAGTAGCGTTATGCGACATAGTTATCCCCTTTTACGGTGAACGCCAGCGCGTAAGCAAAAAATTGCCCCATTTCTTTCTATTCCTCAGCGACAACGACTGTCGGTTTTTAGTAAATATCTATCCGGTACGAAGCCCGGCCTCTTGGTATTGAATGATGTGTCTTTCGACCAAAAAAATAACCGACACTTTAAAAAAAAGCGTCGGCTAGTCTCTGGTTTTCAGGCCGCATATTTTGCAACAAATTCAACGGCGTTGACAAGATGTTATGAAGTTCATTGCGTAAGCATATTTTTTAACGTGCTAATATCTATACGGTTTCCATATGATAAATTGTAAAAATAGCACTATTTGCTAATAGCGTTTCCCGCCACCATTTACCAGCCAAACCGCAGGTAGCGTCATTCCAGCCGATCCACGCGTGCTGACGAGGCGACTGCCCGCGCACGGTCAAGCTGACCAGTTCGCCGCCCTCCAGCAGCCCCTGCACCTGGTAACGCGGCAGGCAGCCCCACCCCAGTCCCATGCGCAGCAGCGCCAGCTGCGCCGTAACGTCACATACCGTCAGGGTCTCCTGATCGCCGAGCAGCGCCCCGCCTTCGCCGGTGGCCACCGCGCGATAACGGCGCAGAGTTCGCCAGCTCAACGGGGCGCGACGCTCCGCCAGAGGATGCTGCGGGGAGACCACCAGCTCCAGATCCAGCTCGCCAAGGGGAAGATAATCATAGCCGCTCAGCGGCGGCGGCTCGCCGAGCGCCCCCAGCAGGAGATCGGCCTGCCCTTCAGTCAGCGGCCGCCAGTCCAGCAGCGAGGAGTTCAGCGTGAAGTGCAGCCGGGTCAGCGGCTGCTGTTGATAAAATGCGGCGATCAGCGGCGAGAGTTGCGCCACGGGAAAGGTGCTGTCCACCGCCAGGCGGAGGGTATGCTCCCACCCCTGCTGCAACTTAACCGCCCGGATCTCCAGTTCGCGGGCGATATGTAGCACTTCCCGTCCTTTCTCCAGCAGCATCTGTCCGGTGGGGGTAAAGCGCGCGCGGTGGCCGCTGCGGTCGAGCAGCTGAATATTGAGATCGCTTTCCAGCCGGTGAATGGTGTAGCTCAGCGCCGAGGGCGTTTTAAAGAGCCTTGCCGACGCCGCGGCAAAGCTCCCCTCTTTTTCCAGTGCGTCGAGGATCACGAGGACATCCAGCAGTGGTTTCATCGCTACCCCCTTACGGTATGCGAATCACCGCTGGCGCATCACTCCATCGGCATCACCAGCGGATCGGGGTACTGGTACTCAAACCCCAGCTCATTGCAGATTCTATTGCCATCCACAATCTTGCCCTGGCCGCCGTCCGGGCTGTCGCTGAACACCGGCGGCGGCAGCCCCAGCTCGCGGGCCATCTGCGGATAAAAGAGGCCGCGTGCCGGATGGCGGGGCGCACATAGATTATAGATGTGCCCGCCCTTCGGAGCCTGCAGCAGCAGTTCGATGGCGGCCACCACATCCTGCAAATGCACCAGATTGACCACATGCTGGCCATCCGGCGCCGACTTGCCGGCGAAAAAACGTCCCGGATGACGGGACGGCCCCACCAGCCCGGCCAGGCGCAGAATATCCACCGACGTCCCCGGCAGGTTGTGCAGCCAGTCTTCCAGCTCCTTTAGCACCTGCCCGCTGGCGGTCTCCGGCAGGCGCGGGGAGTTCTCTTTCACCGTGCCGTTGACGTTGCCATACACCGAGGTGGAGCTGGTGAAGACGATCCGCGGAATATGGTACGCCAGCGCGGTATCGACGATCTCCTGCACCGCCTGCAGATAAAACCCTTCCCCCGCGCCGGTCCGCCGGGCCGGCAGCGTGATCACCAGCGCATCGACGTTCATCAGCGCGTCGAGGTCCTCGGTATCACAGACCAGCTGCGGCTCCAGGCGCAGCGGATAGCTGTCGATCCCGCACATCCGCGCCGCCTCCACGCCATCCTGCGTGGTTTTACTGCCGGTGACCTGCCAGCCTCGCGCCGTCAACGACAGCGCCAGCGGCATCCCCAGCCATCCCAAACCGACTATCGCGACCTTTTTCATCCCAAGCTCCTGACTCTTTCGCTGTGCTGATTACAGGCTACGCCAGCCAGCGGCAACTGACAATTTCTTCGCTCAATGTGAAATGAATTAATGATAGAAAAAAGCCCTTGCTTTCTGCGGCGGAAGTGGTTTAGGTTAAAGGACATCAAATGCATAGTCATTCACAGAGAATTTTATGAACCGCGTTCAATTTAAACACCACCATCATCACCATCATCCTGACTAGTCTTTCAGGCGATGTGTGCTGGAAGACATTTGGATCTTCCAGTGGTGCATGAACGCGCAGAGAGCCCCCGGAAGATTCACTTCCGGGGGCTTTTTTTTGGACCAAATTCGGACAGATTCAGACAGGTATTCAGAGGAAAAGAACAATGTTAGACAACACCCGTTTACGCATAGCTATTCAGAAATCAGGCCGTTTAAGCGAAGATTCACGCGAATTACTCAGCCGCTGCGGCATTAAAGTCAATTTGCACACCCAGCGTCTGATTGCGCTGGCGGAAAATATGCCAATCGACATTCTGCGCGTGCGTGATGACGATATCCCGGGCCTGGTGATGGACGGTGTTGTCGACCTCGGCATTATCGGCGAAAACGTGCTGGAAGAAGAGCTGCTCAGCCGCCGCGCCCAGGGCGAAGACCCGCGCTACTTCACCCTGCGTCGTCTGGACTTCGGCGGCTGCCGCCTGTCGCTGGCGACCCCGGTGGATGAAGCCTGGAACGGCCCGGCGGCGCTGGACGGCAAACGTATCGCCACCTCTTACCCGCACCTGCTGAAGCGCTACCTCGATCAAAAAGGTATCTCCTTTAAATCCTGTCTGCTGAACGGCTCCGTGGAAGTGGCGCCGCGCGCCGGCCTCGCCGACGCCATTTGCGACCTCGTCTCCACCGGCGCCACCCTGGAAGCCAACGGCCTGCGCGAAGTGGAAGTGATCTACCGCTCCAAAGCCTGCCTGATCCAGCGCGACGGCGAAATGGCCGACGCCAAACAGCAGCTGATTGACCGCCTGCTGACCCGTATTCAGGGCGTGATCCAGGCCCGCGAGTCGAAATACATCATGATGCACGCCCCGACCGAACGCCTTGAGGAAGTGGTTGCCCTGCTGCCGGGCGCCGAGCGTCCGACCATTCTGCCGCTGGCAGGCGACAAGCAGCGCGTGGCGATGCACATGGTCAGCAGCGAAACCCTGTTCTGGGAGACCATGGAAAAACTGAAGGCGCTGGGCGCCAGCTCCATTCTGGTGCTGCCGATTGAGAAGATGATGGAGTAATCGGCCAGCCGGTCACGGGACACACAGGGGAAAACAATCATGAGCTTCAACACAATCATCGACTGGAACGGCTGTAGCGCAGACCAACAGCGACAACTCTTAACGCGCCCGGCGATTTCCGCCTCCGACAGCATCAGTAAAACGGTGGCGGAGATCCTCGATAACGTCAAAGCCAACGGCGACGCGGCGCTGCGCGAATACAGCGCGAAGTTTGATAAAACCACCGTCGCCGCGCTGCAGGTGAGCGAGGCGGAGATCGCCGCCGCCGGCGAGCGCCTCAGCGACGAGCTGAAGCAGGCGATGGCGGTAGCAGTGCAAAACATCGAGACCTTCCACAACGCGCAAAAGCTGCAGGCGGTGGATGTCGAAACGCTGCCGGGGGTGCGCTGCCAGCAGGTGACCCGCCCTATCGCCTCCGTCGGGCTGTATATTCCGGGCGGCTCGGCGCCGCTGTTCTCCACGGTGCTGATGCTGGCGACGCCGGCGCGCATCGCCGGCTGTCAGCAGGTGGTGCTCTGCTCGCCGCCGCCGATCGCCGATGAGATCCTCTACGCCGCGCAGCTGTGCGGCGTGAAAACCATCTTTAACGTCGGCGGCGCGCAGGCCATCGCCGCCCTCGCCCTCGGTACCGAGTCGGTGCCGAAGGTGGATAAAATCTTTGGCCCGGGTAACGCTTACGTCACGGAGGCCAAACGCCAGGTCAGCCAGCGTCTGGACGGCGCGGCCATCGACATGCCGGCCGGCCCGTCGGAAGTGCTGGTGATCGCCGACAGCGGCGCCAACCCGGACTTCGTCGCCTCCGACCTTCTGTCGCAGGCGGAACACGGCCCGGACTCGCAGGTGATCCTTCTGACCCCGGACGCCGGGATGGGCAACCGCGTCGCCGAGGCCGTGGAGCGCCAGCTGGCCGCCCTGCCGCGCGCCGAAACCGCCCGCGTGGCGCTCTCCGCCAGCCGGATCATCGTGGCCCGCGACCTGGCGCAGTGCGTGGCCATCTCCAACCAGTACGGCCCGGAGCACCTGATCATTCAGACCCGCCAGGCCCGTGAGCTGGTGGACAGCATCACCAGCGCCGGCTCGGTTTTCCTTGGCGACTGGTCGCCGGAATCCGCGGGCGACTATGCCTCGGGCACCAACCACGTCCTGCCGACCTATGGCTATACCGCCACCTGCTCGAGCCTCGGCCTGGCCGACTTCCAGAAACGGATGACCGTGCAGGAGTTATCGCGCGACGGCTTTGCCGCCCTCGCCTCGACGATTGAGATTCTGGCCGCCGCCGAGCGCCTTGACGCCCACAAAAACGCCGTAACGCTGCGCGTTGCCGCCCTGAAGGAGCAAGCATGAGCATTGAAGATTTAGCCCGCGCCAACGTTCGCGCGCTGACCCCGTATCAATCCGCTCGCCGCCTGGGTGGGAAAGGCGACGTCTGGCTGAACGCTAACGAATTCCCCACCGCCGTGGCCTTCCAGCTGACCGAGCAGACGCTGAACCGCTATCCGGAGCCGCAGCCGAAGGCGGTGATTGAGAGCTACGCCCGCTACGCCGAGGTTAAACCGGAGCAGGTGCTGGTCAGCCGCGGCGCCGACGAAGGCATTGAGCTGCTGATCCGCGCCTTCTGCGAGCCAGGCGAAGACGCCGTGCTCTACTGCCCGCCGACCTACGGCATGTACAGCGTCAGCGCCGAGACCATCGGCGTCGAGTGCCGCACCGTGCCGACGCTGGCCGACTGGCAGCTCGACCTGCCGGGCATCGAGGCGCAGCTGGACGGGGTGAAGGTGGTCTTCGTCTGCAGCCCGAACAACCCGACCGGGCAAATTATCGACCCGCAGTCGATGCGCGACCTGCTGGAGATGACCCGCGGCAAAGCTATCGTGGTGGCCGACGAAGCCTATATTGAATTCTGCCCGCAGGCGACGCTCGCCGGCTGGCTCAGCGACTACCCGCACCTGGTGGTGCTGCGCACGCTGTCTAAAGCCTTCGCCCTCGCCGGCCTGCGCTGCGGCTTCACCCTCGCCAACGCCGAGGTGATTAACGTGCTGCTGAAAGTGATCGCCCCGTACCCGCTCTCCACGCCGGTGGCCGATATCGCCGCCCAGGCGCTGAGCGCGGAAGGGATCGCCGCGATGCGTCAGCGCGTGGCGCAGATCCTCGACGAGCGCCGCTACCTGGTGGAACAGCTGCGCGGCATCGCCTGCGTGGAGCAGGTCTTCGATTCCGAAACCAACTACGTCCTGGCGCGGATAACCGCCTCCAGCGCAGTGTTTAAATCTTTGTGGGATCAGGGCATTATCTTACGTGACCAGAATAAACAACCTTCATTGAGCGGCTGTTTGCGTATCACTATCGGTACCCGTGCCGAGAGCCAGCGCGTGATTGACGCCTTGACTGCGGAGAATGTATGACCCAGAAGTATCTCTTTATTGACCGTGACGGCACCCTGATTTCCGAACCGCCGGTGGATTTCCAGGTGGACCGTTTCGACAAGCTGGCGTTTGAGCCGCAGGTGATCCCGGCGCTGCTGAAGCTGCAGCAGGAAGGCTATAAGCTGGTGATGATCACCAACCAGGATGGTCTGGGCACCGACAGCCTGCCGCAGGAGGCGTTTGATGGCCCGCACAACCTGATGATGCAGATCTTCGCCTCGCAGGGCGTTAACTTTGAAGAAGTGCTGATTTGTCCGCACTTCCCGGGCGACAACTGCGCCTGCCGCAAGCCGAAAACCCAGCTGGTGCTGCCGTGGCTGGAAGAGGGCGTACTGGATAAAGCCCACAGCTATGTGATTGGCGACCGGGCCACCGACCTTGAGCTGGCGGATAACATGGGGATTATCGGTCTGCGCTATGACCGCGAGACGCTGAACTGGCCGACCATCTGCGAGCAACTGACCCGCCGCGACCGCTATGCCCACGTCGAGCGCATCACCAAAGAGACCCAGGTGGATGTGAAAGTGTGGCTGGACCGCGAAGGCGGCAGCAAGATCCACACCGGCGTCGGCTTTTTTGACCATATGCTCGACCAAATCGCCACCCATGGCGGCTTCCGCATGGAGGTCAACGTCGGCGGCGATCTGTATATCGACGATCACCACACGGTGGAAGATACCGGCCTGGCCCTCGGCGAAGCCCTGAAGCTGGCGCTTGGCGACAAGCGCGGCATCAACCGTTTCGGCTTCGTGCTGCCGATGGACGAGTGTCTCGCCCGCTGCGCGCTGGATATCTCCGGCCGTCCGCACCTGGAGTATAAGGCGGACTTCACCTATCAGCGCGTCGGCGATCTGAGCACCGAGATGGTGGAACACTTCTTCCGCTCGCTCTCTTACACCATGGCGGTGACGCTGCACCTGAAAACCAAGGGCAAGAACGATCACCACCGCGTGGAGAGCCTGTTCAAAGCCTTTGGCCGTACGCTGCGCCAGGCGATCCGCGTCCAGGGCGATGCCCTGCCGTCTTCCAAAGGGGTGCTGTAATGAATGTGGTGATCCTTGATACCGGGTGCGCCAACCTCAATTCGGTGAAATCGGCGATTGGCCGCCACGGCTATGAGCCGGTGGTCAGCCGCGACCCGGAGGTGGTATTGCGTGCCGATAAACTGTTTCTTCCCGGCGTCGGCACCGCCCAGGCGGCGATGGACCAGCTGCGCGACCGCGAGCTGATCGACCTGATCAAAGCCTGTACCCAGCCGGTGCTGGGGATTTGCCTGGGCATGCAGCTGCTCGGCAAGCGCAGTGAAGAGAACAACGGCGTCGATCTGCTGGGCATTATCGAGGAAGAGGTGCCGAAGATGACCGACCACGGCCTGCCGCTGCCGCACATGGGCTGGAACCGGGTGTATGCCAAAGCGGGCGATCGTCTGTTCCGCGGCATTGAAGAAGGGGCTTACTTCTATTTCGTGCACAGCTACGCCATGCCGGTCAACCCGTACACCATCGCCCAGTGCAATTACGGCGAGGCGTTCACCGCCGCGGTGCAGAAAGATAACTTCTTTGGCGTGCAGTTCCATCCGGAGCGCTCCGGGAGCGCCGGGGCGCAGCTGCTGAAAAACTTCCTGGAGATGTGATGATTATTCCTGCTTTAGATTTAATCGACGGCACCGTCGTTCGTCTCCACCAGGGCGATTATGGCCAGCAGCGCGACTATGGCAGCGATCCGCTGCCGCGCCTGCAGTCCTATGCCGCTCAGGGAGCGGAAGTCCTGCACCTGGTCGACCTGACCGGGGCGAAGGATCCGGCGAAGCGCCAGATCCCGCTGCTGAAATCGCTGGTCGCCGGCGTTGACGTCCCGGTGCAGGTTGGCGGCGGCGTGCGGACCGAGGCGGATGTCGCGGCCCTGCTTGAAGCCGGCGTCGCCCGCGTGGTGGTCGGCTCCACTGCGGTGAAATCCCCGGAGGAAGTGAAAGGCTGGTTTAAACGCTTTGGCCCTGAACGGCTGGTGCTGGCCCTCGACGTGCGTATCGACGCCGACGGCAATAAGCAGGTGGCGGTCAGTGGCTGGCAGGAAAACTCCGGCGTGACCCTGGAGGAGCTGGTGGAGAGCTATCTGCCGGTCGGCCTGCAGCATGTGCTGTGCACCGATATCTCCCGCGACGGCACGCTGGCGGGCTCCAACGTCTCGCTGTACGAGGAAGTCTGCGCCCGCTACCCGCAGGTGGCGTTTCAGTCGTCCGGCGGCATCGGCGATCTCAATGATATTGCCGCCCTGCGCGGCACCGGGGTGCGCGGCGTGATTGTCGGTCGCGCGCTGCTGGAAGGCAAATTCAACGTAACGGAGGCCATTCAATGCTGGCAAAACGGATAATCCCCTGCCTCGACGTCCGCGACGGCCAGGTAGTGAAAGGCGTGCAGTTCCGTAATCACGAGATCATCGGCGATATCGTCCCGCTAGCCAAGCGCTATGCCGACGAAGGCGCCGACGAGCTGGTGTTCTATGATATCACCGCCTCCAGCGATGGCCGGGTGGTCGACAAGAGCTGGGTGTCGCGGGTGGCGGAAGTGATTGATATTCCTTTCTGCGTGGCGGGCGGGATCAAGTCGCTGGAAGACGCGGCGCAGATCCTCACCTTCGGCGCCGATAAGATCTCGATTAACTCCCCTGCTCTCGCCGACCCGACGCTGATCACCCGCCTTGCCGACCACTTTGGCGTGCAGTGCATCGTGGTGGGGATCGATACCTGGTTTGATGCACAGACCGGCAAGTATCACGTCAATCAGTACACCGGCGACGAGAGCCGCACCCGGGTGACGCAGTGGGAAACCCTCGACTGGGTGGAGGAAGTGCAGAAGCGCGGCGCGGGCGAGATCGTCCTCAATATGATGAACCAGGACGGGGTGCGCAACGGCTACGACCTGCAGCAGCTGGCGAAGGTCCGCGCGGTGTGCCATGTGCCGCTGATCGCCTCCGGCGGCGCAGGCACCATGGAACACTTCCTCGAAGCCTTCCGCGACGCCGACGTTGACGGCGCGCTGGCGGCCTCAGTATTCCACAAACAGATTATTAATATTGGCGAACTGAAAGCGTACCTGGCGGCACAGGGCGTGGAGATAAGGGTATGTTGACTGAACAGCTGGACTGGGAAAAAACGGACGGCATGATGCCGGCCATCGTGCAGCACGCCGTATCCGGCGAAGTGCTGATGCTGGGCTACATGAACAAGGACGCGCTGGAGAAAACCGAAGCCACCGGCAAGGTCACCTTTTACTCACGCACCAAACAGCGGCTGTGGACCAAGGGTGAAACCTCGGGAAATGTCCTCAACGTGGTGAGCATCACACCGGACTGCGACAACGATACGCTTCTGGTGCTGGTGAACCCGATCGGGCCGACCTGCCACAAAGGCACCACCAGCTGCTTCGGCGACGCCGGCCACCAGTGGCTGTTCCTGTATCAGCTGGAGCAGCTGCTGGCCGAGCGTAAGCACGCCGACCCGGAGAGCTCCTACACGGCGAAGCTGTATGCCAGCGGCACCAAGCGCATCGCGCAGAAAGTGGGAGAAGAAGGCGTGGAGACCGCGCTGGCCGCCACGGTGAACGACCGCTTCGAGCTGAAGAATGAGGCGTCAGACCTGATGTATCACCTGCTGGTGCTGCTGCAGGACCAGGGGCTGGATCTCGGGGAAGTGATTGATAATCTGAAGAGTCGTCACTAACGCATTAACCCCCGCCGCAACGGCGGGGGTAGCTAGCATCAGGATTTGCTTTCCAGCAGCGTAGTGTAGAGATTGACGTAAGCGTCAATCATATGGTCGGCAGTAAACATCTCTTCAAAACGACGGCGCGAGTTTTCGCCATAGCGGCTGGCGGTTTCATCGTTATGCCAGAGCTCATTCATCGCCTCCACCAGCGCCCGACTGTCATTCGGCGGGATCACGCAACCATTCACTTTGTCCTGGTTTATGAACGAGGTCCCGGTGCCGATCTCACAGGAGATCAGCGGCCTGGCGAAGCGCGCGCCTTCCAGTAACGTAATGCCAAACGCCTCGGAGCGCAGATGCGAGGGGAAGACCACGCCACGGCAGAGCTGGAAGAGAATGTATTTATCTTCGTCGTTGAGCATGCCGGTAAACACCACATTGCTCAGCCCGCGCTGCTGCGCTTCACGCCGCACTTCCGCCTCCAGCGGCCCGCCCCCGACGATCACCACCGGCAGCCGGCTACGCTCGGCGGCATCCAGCAGAATGTGCAGCCCTTTGTAGTAGCGGAAAGCGCCGACGAAGAGGAAGAAATTATCGCCAACGGTTTCCCGCCAGTGCGCCACCCGCTGCGGATCGTGCTGCACGTCGTGCTGCTCCAGACCAAACGGGATCACCACCGTTTTATCCTGATATTTTTTCAGGGTCTGGCTGGAGGCCACGTAGTTGGGCGACGAGGCGACGATGCAGTCGACGCTGGCGAGAAATCGCTCCTGCAGCGGCTGGTACAGCTTCATTAACCGTTTTTGTTTCACAATATCCGAGTGATAGGTCACCACTGTTCTGGCGTCAGGCCGCGCCGTGAGATGCAACATATCCATGAATGGAAACGGAAAATGGTAGTTGATGATGTCGTAGTCATCTTTAATCTGCTTAAAACGCGTTAACGCTTTCAGCGAAAACGGCGTGGAGGCAATTTCAAAAAGCTGCTTATTATAAATGACCCGATGGTCTTCGTAGGCGACAGGTCCTGTCTCTTTGTCCGGGCTAAAAGTAAATACATCGGCTGCGATTCCCCGGCGGGCGCAGCCCTGACTGAGCTGATAAATGACCTGCTCAATACCGCCGTAGGTATCGGGATAGTAGGTCTTATAGACGTGTAGAACTCTCAACTGACACCCTTAGAGTAATTTATAGGCGTTAATGGTCTGGGTCGTACAGTTCTCCCACGAAAACTGTTTCGCCTGGGCAAGACCGCGCGCGGTGGCGATTTCCCGCCAGCTATCATCCTGCAGGCTCTGCAAAATATGCGCGCTAATCGCGTCTACATCATTAGGATCGGCAACGAGGCCGGCATCGCCAACCACCTCAGGCAAAGAAGTGACATTGGAACATACTACCGGCACACCGCAAGACATCGCTTCAAGAATAGGTAAACCGAATCCCTCATAGAAGGAGGGATAAACAAAGGTTCTGGCCGCCGCGTACAGATAAGGCAGGTCTTCATCCGGGACATAGCCCAGGTAACGGATCCACCCTTCTCGCGTACCGCGCTCGACTAACTGCCACAGCACATCGTCTTCCCATCCGCGATAACCGCTGAGGATCAGCGGGTAGCGCATGCGGGTCTCCATCGGCAGCAGCTGATAGGCCTGCAGCAGACCGCGGATATTTTTACGCGGCTCCATGGTGCCGATATACAACGCATAGCCCTGCCACGCCAGCTGATATTTCTGCAGGACCGGCAGGCACTCCGCCGGGCTACGCGGAATATAGTCGCTGCTGCAGGCCAGCTTGGTGGTGACGATCCGCTCCGCCGGATAGTTGAACAGGCGGATGATTTCACTGCGCGAGAAGTCAGAGACGGTCAGGATCAGCTTTGCCGAATCCAGGCTCTCGTGCAGGGACTTCTCCATATAGCGAACCCGATCTTTTGGATGATATTCCGGGCAGGTAAATATAGAGATGTCATGAAATGTGGTTACGGCGCGTTCCAGGCGATGCGGCAGATAGAAGTTAGGGCCATGGTAAATGTAGTCTTTGTAATCGCGCAATGCCCACGCCTGGCGCCGCGGATGCAGCAGGCGATACGCCTCAATCAGCAGCGGCTGGCGGCGCAGAAACGCCGACAGACGACCATGATTGCTGGCTTTGGTATCGCTTTTATTCTCTACCTGGGGGATCTGGTCGATAAACGACGCGCCGTGAAACAGCTTCAGCTCTTCGATTTCGCGAGCGACCGCCAGCCGCTTAACCAGCTCCAGGGAATACCGACCGATGCCCGTTAACGGGTATTTAATTGGCTCAGTAGCAA
This sequence comes from Klebsiella sp. GG_Kp173, assembly GCF_040062415.1. Classification (NCBI taxonomy): domain Bacteria; kingdom Pseudomonadati; phylum Pseudomonadota; class Gammaproteobacteria; order Enterobacterales; family Enterobacteriaceae; genus Klebsiella; species Klebsiella sp. GG_Kp173. The sequence continues at coordinate 7,120 of NZ_JBEAFZ010000026.1, read as the reverse complement.
AAATAATTTTCATTATAAATGACACATCATCATCTATCCCCCTTGTATTCAAAGGCAAAAATACAAGAGGGATATTTTTATTTAAAGTATTTAGCTTTAGCTAAGCCTTGACACATATTAACCAGACGGCGTGAAACAGCATGATAATCATGTTGTTCCCGCCATGCATCGGCACGTTGTTGAGTCCTGGTCGCCCAAGCGTCCTGTTCACGGATGGAATGCAGGATCCGGTCAATTCCCTGACTGATATCATCGACGCTGCATCCATCAAATTTAAAGACTGCATCGTCCAGGTCATCAAATATCGCCAGAGGCGTTACCGCGACAGGTTTTTGCGTCGCCATACCATAACGTACCGCCCCGCTAGCAGACTCCCCGGTATTCTGATAAGCAAAAATCAGAAGGTCAGCTTCCGAGAGCAGCCGCAGACTATCTGCGTCCGGCAGGAAATCATTATGCATCTCAATGAGATCGGTAACACCTAGCCGCTGAGCTTCTGCTTTGAGCTCAGCCACCAGATCGCGTGACTCTCCAACAGGATACTCCGCGTTCACCAGACGTAAACGAACCGGCTTACCGGCTTGCTTGAGACGATGGACGGATTCGACCAGCTCCATCAGGCCCTTATGCGGTAAGCAGAAGCCATAGCTCGCAATCAACGGTAAAGCCTGCTGTTGACGCGCGACGCTCGGTGCGGAGTAGTTGATTACACCGTGCGGGAATAAAGCAACATTCTCAGTTAAGCCTAAATCTTTAAGGCGGTTCATATCGGCAATAGAATGCACCAACAACCGGTCGCAAAGCGCCAGCGCCTCCGCCATTTCGGCAAGACGGAAATTCCAGGTCGGCTCTTTTTCCAACGGATCCACAGTTGAATGCATCGTCATGACCACTGAACGACCAGCATCATGCTGGCGACGAATAAAGGCCGACAGTTCGCGATGATTAAAGAATCCATAATTGAACTGGATCACGATGACATTGAGTCGCAGAGCATCAATTTGTGGCTGGAGGTTTTCCAGATAGTTGCTCTCTTTACCTACAATCCAGTTCCGCAGTACAAACTCTTCGTCTGCACATACAAGATCTTCAGCACTGACCTGAGGAGCAAAAACAACATCCGCGCCATGCGGTGCACTCTCCACCAGATGTTGGGAATAGGTTGCGATCCCACATTTCGTGTTCCAGGTCGTCAACCAGCCAATGCGCGCCCGATGCTGAGCAATATCAATATGCGCACGCAGGGTCTTGACCGCCTGCCAAGAACGATCGGCCACTGCTTTCCAGGTAAACTGCTGCAGAATAAGCTCGCGTCCAGAATCGGCCATGCCACGCAGCACCGATTTATCGGTCGAGGCTGCGGCTTTTAACGCATCCGTTAAGTTGTCAATGTCCACACTGGCCCAGGTTGAGGAAAACAGACCAAAGTGTGTTTTTACCCGGGTAAACTGATAATCAACCAGCCATGAATTTTGTGAATTAACAAAATCAAGTTGCCCGCTCCAGTTGGTGACGATGGCCGGTAGCCCACTCAGCATTGCTTCAGCGATAGGTAAGCCAAAGCCTTCGGCGCAACCTGGAGCAACCAGAACATCGCAGCTTTCATAAAGCCCCTTAAGCTGGCTGGCAGACATATCCTCTTTGATCACTTCAACTTTGGGATATTCCGCGAATTGAGCCTGGGCGTGAGCCAGCCACGCGTCAATTTCATTGTGCGGATTGTTAAACGTCTTAATGATCAAGATGACATTGTCACGACGAGTGAATGCCCTCCCCCAAGCCTCGAGCATTGCCTGTACCCCTTTGCGTGGGAAACAAGAAGAGACATGCAGGAAACGGAAGGTTCCGTCATCTACATTTTTTGTCGTTTCGGCTGGGGTATTGAGCCAATGGTCGCAGCCATTGCCAACAACGAATGCGGGCACATTAAGTCCGTTATCAATCAATACCTTACGAACGTGCTCCGAAGTACACAGTACTCCGTCAAGTTCCCGGTTAAATTCATTGATCCATGGTTGTGGAAAGCCCGTTTCTTCCCAGGCATAACAGTGAAGGAGTTTTACTTTGGCATCCATTTCGGAAACCCGCGGTGGATAGATGTTTCTGCTAAGAATATCTATCTTTTCGTCACTCTTGCGGGTACGGCATTGATTATAAAATGCCAAGAGATCGCTATTTTCCGGCTGTGCCATAAACGAGGCATCCGGGGCAAAATCACCCGGCCCTTCAGTGGAGTGCAATAACACCTCTACGCCATCAGCTGAGAGTGCCCGGGCAAATTCCCGGTTGACTAGCGCCAGACTATATGAACTATCGAATGGGCCTTCCACACGCCAGGTCATCGCCTTATCGTCAATTTGATAAAGTTCTGCCGTCTTCAGATTGTAATCAATGGCCGTTGCGCACAAGCGCAGATCGCGCTCATCTGGTTGTCCATGAGAGATAGCAAGGATCTTCTGAATCAATGCCTCAGGCAACATCTGCGCAATACCTGTATCTTCTGTCGCAATCTTCTCGAAAGCTTCCAGAGCAGTCACCGCAGCTTTATCCCAAGAAAAATTACCCGCTTGATGCTGCGCCATTTCTTTCAGACGTGCCAGGAAGGAATCATCAGTCAAACATTGCGCCATCTTATCCCGAATGGAAGAGATAGAATACGGGTCGAATAATGCCTCAGGATTACCGATGACTTCAGGAATACTCGTGACATTTGAGCCAATGGCCGGCGCACCACACGACATAGCTTCCAGAACAGGCAATCCAAAACCTTCATGTAACGAAGCAAAGATGAACAGCTTACACAGGCGATAGAGCTGGATCAGCTCATTTTCCGGCACATAACCAGTCAGCACAAGTTCGCCCTGCTGTAAACCGTTACCTGATGCCAGGGATTCCAGATACTGACGATCGCCAATGGAAAGCTTACTGACGATAACCAGTTGATGACTGCGACGTAAGGCATCACTGAGCCCGGCATAGGCCTCAATTAACCGTTTAAAGTTTTTCCTTGAGTCAAATCCTCCGGGCGCATACAACACGAACTCGCGCTGAATATCGTAATGGCCAAGGACCGTCTCTTTTTCTCTCGTTGTCACCTGCGCCATACAAAACTGAGGATCAGCTGCGGCTGCAATATTCTGTACATGATCGCCCTGCAAATGCAGATGCTCGATCGCTTCCTGGGCAGTATACGCTGAGTTCGTCAATAAAAGGTCAGCGTTTTTTAACCATTCAACTTTCTGTAAATAGTAGGGTTTGAATACATCGTCCAGAAGATAGGTTTCCGCCTGTACCAGTGGGATAAGATCGTGGTGCAGTACGGCTACTTTATACTGACGACTAAATTTGTGTACCGATGTGGCCGCATCGTCGACATGACCTTCAAACAAGCTCGTAATGAAAACGACATCTGGACGCAATGATTCAAGAAATGCTTCCCGAATCAGTTCCGCGCTCTCCCGACGCCATTCATTACCTTGGTCCATCGCACGCACAGGGCCTGCGGCATGCCAGACGACAATATTTTCAGCCGGCAAGAGATCGGCAAATTGCGCCTTAACATCCGCAATTGACTCATCCAGCATGGCAGATAGCGCGATGAAAATCTCATGCTGGCTGTTATTTCTGATTATGGCTCTGGCGATAGCGATACTATAACGACCAATGCCACGAAAGCGGCTTTCCGTCTGCGCACCTTGTAAATCAATGACAATACGCATCGTTATTTCTCCGTATTTTTATTTTTTAATTCGTTATAAATACTCAACGCGCGGCTTGTCATTTCTTCAGTACCCACATCATATCTTCTGGACTGCATCATCATCGTGTCAGAGTGCACCAGCATGACCCGCTGGAACAAACGTTGTAGCAATGTGTAGCAGCCTGTTTTTCTCAAAACCTTAAACAGATAAACCTTTGACTTAGGATAGCGATGGAAAAAGACCAGCGAGAGCGCCATTCCTTTGCGCAATATTTTTTTCGCCGCCCTACGGGCTCTCACTTTTGCCCCTTCCTGACGTAATAATTGACGTTGCAAAGACAACCAGCGTAGTGGTTGAGTGATACGCCATGAACGACTGTTATGTAAGTCCGCCATTTGCTGATGAAGCTGATGATTCTGACCGATGATATGGCTCAGTTCGTCGATCTGACCTTGCAACGTCTGAATAGTGTCCGACATTTTGCTTATCTGGCGCGTATAGGTATGGTTCCACGTCTCCAGCTGTGAGGCATAGGACGAAAACTGTTCGCGCAAAATCTCATCGTAACGGTTGCTCAGGGCATCCAGCGTTAGACCATACTGTTGAGTAAACAGGGTTTCAAAGCGTTCAAGAATATCTTCAGGCGCGGCTTTCTGAGCAATGATGCTGTAGTCTGGGCTAACCCCTTTTAGTACATCGATCAAATTGACGGCAGCATCCGGAGATTTAAGAGCCTCTTTTTCCTGAAGACGAACGGTAATTGCCCGCTTAAAACCATAATGAATAGGTAAAAACTCAAGCAGTGGCGGCGGCAGAGGGTGATTATGCGTGGGATCCATATAAAATGAACAGGTGCCGACGCTTACATTCTCAGGGTTCGGCGTTTCGAGGATCAGTAAACCGCCAGGTTTCAGCACCCGCAAGGTATGCATGACGAGCTGCTGCAGTACCTCAAAAGGCAAATGTTCAGCAATATGAAAACCTGTCAACGCAATCAGGCTCTGATCCGCCTGATTTTGTAGAAACTGCAGACAATCCATTTTCTGCACGTTCAGTCCGGCTTCCTTTGCGCGCGCCAGCATGCCATCATCGAGATCGACGCCGATGTTCGCAATGCCATTTTCAGTCAGGATCTCCAGCCATTCGCCACGCCCGCAACCAATATCCGCAATCACGCCATCAGGATAAATTTCCTTAAGACGTGACAGAAAAGGCAAATAAAAACTCAGGCGGCTCTTGATATCTTCAACCGAACCTCTGTGTCGTTCTTCAAATGAACGATAAAACGACGAACCCATTAAGAAATCTCCAGTTCAGGTGGCAACCAGGACACGCCGACAAACTCTTGTTGTTCCGTGTTAACGACGTTGAATACCACGGCCAGATCGCGCCATTCATAGTTTTTGCCGAGGTGCGTACTGGAAGTATGCAACGCGACAGCGACAGAATAGGAACCAACCCCCAATCTCGCATCGAAAGAGAATAAGAACGAGCGCTTTTCTCCTTTTTTCAGGGAGGTGAGAGTCTGTTTGAGATGATGCGTATTGGTCCCAAAAATCGGCTGCCCTAGTCGATCCTTAATCATATATCCGACGACAAGCTCAGGAATATCGTCCTTGACCTCAACGTTGACCTGCAAGCTAACACGATGCCCTACTGAGGCAAATTCAGTCACATTGCCCTGTTCATCGAGAAGATGAACCTCAGAGATAGTCACTTCACCAGTGCCTGAAACAGTTTGCGTTTTACCATTGTGCTCAACTTGTTTAATGGACTGATTTTGCTTATCGGCCAGAAGCGCATTGTAATAATCCATTACTGCTTCAGGTTCGCCTTCCATCTCAATGTGGCCTTTATTCAACAAAATGGCCCGATCGCAAATGCTTTGGATCGCCTGTTTATCATGGGATACCAGCAACAGCGTGGTCCCTTCCTGACGAAATTTTCGGATACGCTCAAAGCTTTTATGCTGAAAATAAGCATCCCCAACAGATAATGCTTCATCAATAATTAGCACATCGGGACGGATAGCCGTCGCTACGCTAAAAGCTAATCGAACCTGCATACCACTGGAATAGACACGCACAGGTTGATCAATATAGTCCCCAATCTCCGCAAATTCTTCAATTTGCGGCATCAGTTCAGTTATTTTCTCTGAGGATAATCCCAGCAGTTGCCCAGACATATAAACATTCTGCCGACCCGTGAAATCAGAGTGAAACCCCATCCCCAGTTCGAGTAATGCAGCGACACGACCGGAGATTTCAATTTCTCCGGTCGTAGGCCTGGACGTCCCGGTAATGAGTTTAAGTAGGGTACTCTTACCCGCACCGTTGATACCAATAATACCTACAGCCTCTCCCGGAGCGACTTCGAAATTAATATCGCTGAGGATCCATTTCAAATTATGGCGTTTGGTATTCAGTGGAGATAACCATTCGATCAGTCTCCCTGTCTTTGAGTGATACTGGCGATACGCCTTACCGACATTCTTTACTCTGATGTAACTCATTATAATTCATCCACCATATCCGCCGCATGTTTGCGGAACATCCTGAAACCGATGACGCAGAAAATAATGGCGAGAGCCAATACTGGCCATAACGAATACCAGTTAGGAGCCTGATGATAGGCAAAGATGGACTGATAAGATTGCATCACCCGCGTCATTGGGTTATACAGCAGCAGATTTTTTGCCCATGCTGGCAATGAATTTAGTACATAAACAATAGGGGTGAACCAAAACCAGAATTGCAGCGCAACCCCAACCAGTTGTCCCACGTCCCTGAAAAAGACGTTCATCACACCAAGGATCATACCCAGCCCACCGGCAAACAGGATCTGCAAAAGCAGTACTGGTATTACCGAGAGAAAGAGCCAGCCAGGGAAGTTACCTGTGACAATGATAAAAATAAGAAACAGACTAAAGATAATCGCGAAATTAAGTACCGCCGATAACGTCACGATGATCGGCAGACAGATTTTCGGAAAACTGAGTTTCTTAATCAGATTAGCATTGTTAATGAATACGCTCTGACCTTTATCCAGCATCTCTGTAAATAATCCCCAGGTCAGCACCCCGGAGCAGAGATAAATACTGTAGGCAAACGGCCCCGTATTATCGGGCATTCTGGCTTTCATTACCTCGGAAAAAACCAAAGTATAGACCAGAATCATAGAGAGCGGTTGTAAAACGAGCCATAATGCGCCCAGCATACTGGTTTGATAGCGTGCCTGAAAGTCACGCTTAACACTGCTCCAGATAAATCCCCGATAACGATAAATCGTCGTTAGTAAATCTCTCACCTTATTCCCCGCTTAACAGGTGTAACAGCTCGGTCGTTTTTTCATTCATAAGCGCTACATCCGCTCTGGACTCCACGTTCAGACGCACCACCGGCTCCGTGTTGGACGTGCGC
>NZ_JBEAFZ010000025.1:0-71769 GCF_040062415.1 Klebsiella sp. GG_Kp173 | reverse complement strand
AGGCACCGGATTCTGATTCCGGCATTCCGAGGTTCGAATCCTCGTACCCCAGCCAAATTAAAAAGTCGTTCAGCAATGAACGCACTGTTGCTCTTAAACCGGGATAGTGACGGTCAGGTGCAACAGACAATTGGGGTATCGCCAAGCGGTAAGGCACCGGATTCTGATTCCGGCATTCCGAGGTTCGAATCCTCGTACCCCAGCCACTTAAATGCAAAAAAGCCCACCTCGGTGGGCTTTTTTGCTATTGGCGTATAGCCATCCTGGCGCGTCACTGACTGCCGGGCAGGCGCTTTCCACTACGCCCCTGCCCGGGAAGCCGGAGTTACAAGCCTAACGCATACTTCAGCGCCTGACGCTTCAGCACCCCGGCGCGTTCGGCCGCCATCAGGCCAATATTACGCAGCATCCGCACCGGCGCCAGGTCATTGCTGAATCCGGCGTAAAACAGATCCATCCCCGACTGCATAATAAAATTATCCGCCCGCCGCCGCGCCTGGTAGCGCTTGAGCACCGGCAGGCTGGCCCACTTTTCGCCTCGGCCGCGCGCTTGCGCCAGGATCTCCAGCAGGGCGTCGACATCGCGATAGCCAAGGTTAACCCCCTGCCCCGCCAGTGGATGAATGGTGTGCGCCGCATCGCCCACCAGCGCCAGACCGGGCTGAACGTACTGCAGCGCATGACGCCGGGTGAGCGGGAAGGCGCCGGCCGCCTGCGGCGTCACCCGTCCGAGACGCGCCGGGAAATGGCGGGCGATCTCCTGCTGAAGCTGGGGCATGGACATGCCCTGTAGCTGACGGATCCGCGCCGGGGCGTCATACCACACCAGCGAGGCCCAGTTGTCGAACAGCGGCAGGAAGGCGCGCGGTCCGCTGGGGGTAAACTGCTGCCAGGTGCTGTCGCCGGGATCGTCGGCGCATTGGACGCTGATGAGCATACAGGATTGCTGATATTGCCAGGCATGCACGCCGATGCCGGCCATCTCCCGCACCTGAGAGCTGGCGCCGTCGGCGCCGATAACCAGCCGGGCGTGGATCGTCTCCCCCTCGCGTAAACGCAGCGCCGTCTGCGCCTCGCCGCGCTGCATCGCCTCCAGTTCGCCGCCAACGCGGAGGGTAACCCCTTCGTGCGCCGCCAGCGCTTGCCACAGGCCCCACTGCAGGACCTTGTTCTCAACCATATAGCCCAGCTCTGGCAGCTTGAGCTCTGCGGCGTCAAAGGCGACGTGCGCGCTCTCCCACTCCCAGGTCTCCAGACGACGGTAAGCGTGGACGCGCATCGCCCGCACGGCATCCCAGACGTCAAGGCTTTTCAGCAGGCCGACCGAGGCCGCGCTGATTGCCGAGATCCGCACATCCGGGGCGGATGCCGGATCGAAAGCCGGAGGCGCCGTTTTCTCAAGCACCGTCACGGTAAATCCCTGTTGCGCCAGCCCCAACGCCAGGGCGCCGCCGACCATGCCGCCGCCCACGATGGCGACATCTGTTGCGTGAATTGTCATGGCTATTATCCTTAAAGCAGAATCCGTTAAGTTTACCGGATTTTTCGCCCTCTTGCGGTGATAACGCTCGCACTGGTCAGGGGGCGACCAAAGCATTACAATACGCGCCCTGGAATGCGAAATTCACCCTGTATATATCCCCGCGTTTTGGATATCTATTACTGAGCATGAGCAAGTCAATGACAAAAAAACTCCATATTAAAACCTGGGGCTGTCAGATGAACGAGTATGATTCATCAAAGATGGCCGATCTGCTGGATGCGACACATGGGTATCAACTGACCGAAGTGGCGGAAGAAGCAGATGTGCTGTTGCTCAATACCTGCTCAATTCGTGAGAAGGCCCAGGAAAAAGTTTTCCATCAGCTTGGACGCTGGAAGCTGCTGAAAGAGAAGAACCCGGACCTGATTATTGGCGTTGGCGGCTGCGTGGCCTCCCAGGAAGGCGACCATATTCGTCAGCGCGCGCACTATGTCGATATTATTTTCGGGCCGCAAACCCTGCACCGCCTGCCGGAGATGATTAACTCTGTGCGCGGCAACCGCAGCCCGGTGGTTGATATCAGCTTCCCGGAAATTGAAAAATTCGATCGCCTGCCAGAACCGCGCGCCGAAGGCCCGACCGCCTTCGTCTCGATTATGGAAGGCTGCAACAAATACTGCACCTACTGTGTGGTGCCCTACACCCGCGGTGAAGAAGTCAGCCGCCCGTGCGACGATATCCTGTTTGAAATCGCCCAACTGGCGGCGCAGGGTGTGCGTGAAGTCAACCTGCTGGGCCAGAACGTGAACGCCTGGCGCGGTGAGAACTACGACGGCACCACCGGCAGCTTTGCCGATCTGCTACGCCTGGTGGCCGCTATCGACGGCATCGACCGCATTCGCTTCACCACCAGCCACCCGATCGAATTTACCGACGACATCATCGACGTCTATCGCGATACGCCGGAGCTGGTGAGCTTCCTGCACTTGCCGGTGCAGAGCGGTTCCGACCGCGTGCTGAACCTGATGGGACGGACCCATACCGCGCTGGAGTATAAAGCGATTATTCGTAAGCTGCGTGAAGCGCGTCCGGATATTCAGATAAGCTCCGACTTTATCGTCGGCTTCCCCGGCGAAACCACGGAAGATTTCGAAAAGACGATGAAGCTTATCGCCGACGTCAATTTCGATATGAGCTACAGCTTTATCTTCTCCGCCCGTCCGGGCACCCCGGCGGCCGATATGGTCGACGACGTGCCGGATGCCGACAAGAAACAGCGTCTGTATATTCTGCAGGAGCGCATCAACCAGCAGGCGATGGCCTGGAGCCGTCGCATGCTCGGTACGGTACAGCGTATCCTGGTGGAAGGCACGTCGCGCAAGAACATCATGGAGCTCTCCGGGCGTACGGAGAACAACCGGGTGGTCAATTTCGAAGGCACCCCGGACCTCGTCGGCAAGTTTGTCGATGTCGAAATCGTCGATGTTTACACCAACTCGCTGCGCGGCAAAATCGTGCGCACCGAAGCGGAGATGGGTCTGCGTATCGCTGAATCACCCGAATCAGTGATTGCCCGCACCCGTAAAGAGAACGATCTTGGCGTGGGTATCTATCAGCCGTGATCCCTTCAGGCCTGTCGGTTCCGGCAGGCCTTGTAATTCCTCTCTCCGTCCCTATATCTACAGCAATGCTTGCACCATTTTCCTGTGACGTAAATAATTTCCTGATTAGCCGGCCACGCGCCGCGTCCGGCCACCTGCGTAAAGAGGAACAGTTTGAACATAGACACTCGTGAAATTACCCTGGAGCCAGCGGATAACGCACGCCTGTTAGCCCTGTGCGGCCCGTTTGACGACAACATCAAACAGCTGGAGCGTCGGTTAGGCATTGAGATTAACCGCCGTGACAATCACTTTAAGCTGACCGGACGCGCCCTTTGCGTACACGCCGCCGCCGATATTCTGCGCAGCCTGTATGTCGACACGGCGCCGATGCGCGGTCAGATTCAGGATATTGAACCAGAGCAGATCCATCTGGCGATCAAAGAGGCGCGCGTGCTTGAGCAAAGCGCCGAGAGCGTGCCGGAGTACGGAAAAGCCGTCAATATCAAGACCAAGCGCGGGGTGATCAAACCGCGTACGCCGAACCAGGCGCAGTACATCGCCAATATCCTCGATCACGACATCACCTTCGGCGTGGGTCCGGCGGGTACCGGGAAAACCTATCTGGCGGTGGCGGCGGCGGTCGATGCGCTGGAGCGCCAGGAGATCCGCCGCATTCTGCTGACCCGTCCGGCCGTCGAGGCGGGCGAAAAGCTCGGCTTCCTGCCCGGCGATCTGAGCCAGAAGGTCGACCCGTATCTGCGCCCGCTGTACGATGCGCTGTTCGAGATGCTCGGCTTTGAGAAGGTGGAAAAGCTGATTGAGCGTAACGTCATCGAAGTGGCCCCGCTGGCCTATATGCGCGGACGGACGCTGAATGACGCCTTTATCATTCTTGATGAAAGCCAGAACACCACCATCGAGCAGATGAAAATGTTCCTGACCCGCATCGGCTTTAACTCCAAGGCGGTGATCACCGGCGATATCACGCAGATTGACCTGCCGCGCAGCACCAAATCCGGTCTGCGCCACGCCATCGAAGTGCTGGCGGAAGTCGATGAGATCAGCTTTAACTTCTTCCATAGCGAAGATGTGGTCCGCCATCCGGTGGTCGCCCGCATCGTGAACGCCTATGAGGCATGGGAAGCCGCAGACCAGAAACGTAAAGCAGAACTGGCCGCCGAGCGCAAACGCGAAGCCCAGGAACAGGAGCAAAAATGAGTCAGGTGATCCTCGATTTACAACTGGCCTGCGAAGAGACCAGCGGCCTGCCGGACGAAGCCCTTTTTCAACGCTGGGTCGACGCCGTCATTCCGCCGTTTCAGGAGGAGTCAGAGTTAACGATTCGTCTGGTCGACGTTGCAGAAAGCCATGAGCTGAACCTGACCTATCGCGGCAAGGATAAGCCGACCAACGTCCTCTCTTTCCCGTTTGAAGCGCCGCCGGGGATTGAAATGCCGCTGCTCGGCGATCTGATCATTTGCCGTCAGGTGGTGGAGCAGGAAGCCAGCGAGCAAGGGAAACCGCTGGAGGCGCACTGGGCGCATATGGTGGTGCACGGCAGCCTGCATCTGCTGGGCTACGATCACATCGAAGATGACGAAGCGGAAGAGATGGAAGGCCTCGAAACAGAGATAATGCTTGCTCTGGGCTATGAGGACCCGTACATTTCCGAGAAGATTGCTGAATAGCTCCCTGCCGGATCGTGGCGCTTGCGCCTCATCCGGCTGCTGTTCATGCATTTTACCCGCCTGAACGTCAGGCAACCCATGCCGTCCGGCGCTGAGTTTACGCGCGACGAGCGACATTAAATCAACATGAGAACCCAAACGACGCCATGAGCGACGACAATTCACACAGTAGTGACACAGTAAACAGCAAAAAGGGATTTTTCTCCCTGTTACTCAGCCAGCTCTTTCACGGGGAACCGAAAAACCGCGATGAACTGCTGGCGCTGATCCGTGATTCCGGGCAGAACGACCTTATCGATGAAGATACTCGTGACATGCTCGAAGGGGTAATGGATATCGCCGACCAGCGGGTCCGCGACATTATGATCCCCCGTTCACAAATGATTACCCTGAAACGCAATCAGACGCTGGACGAGTGCCTCGATGTCATCATCGAATCCGCTCACTCGCGCTTCCCGGTCATCAGTGAAGATAAAGATCACATCGAAGGGATTCTGATGGCCAAGGATCTGCTGCCGTTTATGCGCAGCGACGCCGAAGCCTTCAGCATGGAAAAAGTGTTACGGCCGGCGGTTGTCGTTCCGGAAAGCAAGCGGGTCGACCGCATGCTGAAAGAGTTTCGCTCACAGCGCTACCATATGGCGATCGTTATTGACGAATTCGGCGGCGTCTCCGGTCTGGTGACCATCGAGGATATCCTTGAGCTCATCGTCGGGGAAATTGAAGACGAGTACGACGAAGAAGAAGATATCGATTTCCGCCAGCTGAGCCGCCATACCTGGACGGTACGCGCCCTGGCCTCCATCGAAGACTTCAACGACGCCTTCGATACACACTTCAGCGATGAAGAAGTGGATACCATTGGCGGGCTGGTAATGCAGGCCTTTGGCCACCTGCCGGCTCGCGGCGAATCTATCGACATTGATGGTTACCAATTCAAGGTAGCAATGGCAGATAGTCGTCGTATCATTCAGGTGCATGTTAAGCTGCCGGATGATGCTCCCCAGCCGAAGCTGGAAGAGTAAGCGGCGGCGCTGAAGGTCACGGCCAGCCGGGAGACAGACCGTAGCGATACTCGGTTGTCCCCTCCCCGGCTGGCAAACAGCATAGCCTGTGGCAACAGGCGTTAATTTACGGGACGATTAGCCTAAATGGTATTTGCCTCTCTTCTTGAACGCCAGCGCGTACGTCTGCTGCTGGCGCTGCTATTCGGAGCCAGCGGAACGCTGGCTTTTTCACCTTACGACTTCTGGCCCGCAGCGATTATTTCACTGGTCGGTCTACAGGCGTTAACCCTCAACCGCCGCCCACTGCAAAGCGCCGGCATCGGCTATTTATGGGGACTTGGCCTGTTCGGCACGGGAATCAACTGGGTTTATGTCAGTATCGCGCAGTTTGGCGGTATGCCGGGTCCGGTTAACGTCTTCCTCGTCGTTTTGCTGGCGGCCTATCTGTCGCTCTACACCGGCCTGTTTGCCGGCCTGCTCGCCCGGCTGTGGCCCAAAACCAGCTGGCTACGGGTGGCGATCGCCGCCCCCGTCGTCTGGCAGATCACCGAGTTCCTGCGCGGTTGGGTGCTGACCGGCTTTCCGTGGCTGCAGTTCGGCTATAGCCAGATCGACGGCCCGCTGAAAGGCCTGGCGCCGGTGATGGGGGTTGAGGCGATCAACTTCCTGCTGATGATGGTTAGCGGCCTGCTGGCTCTGGCCCTCGTGCAGCGCAACGGGAAGGCGCTGGTGATCGCAGCGGTGCTGTTCGCCCTGCCGTTCCCGCTGCGCTATATCCAGTGGTATCAGCTGCTGCCGGAGCGCGCGACGCAGGTCTCGCTGGTGCAAGGCGATATCCCGCAGGCCATGAAGTGGGACGAGAAACAGCTGGTTAATACCCTGAAAACCTACCTGGCGCTGACCCAGCCGCATATCGGCCACTCGCAGCTGATTATCTGGCCTGAATCGGCGATCCCGGATCTGGAGATCAACCAGCAGCAGTTCCTCAGCATGATGGACGATCTGCTGCGCGCAAAAGACAGCTCGCTGATCACCGGCATCGTCGACGCGCGTCTTAATAAGCAGAATCGCTACGACACCTACAACACCATCATTACCCTCGGCAAAGATAACCCGTACCGCTACGACTCGACCAACCGCTACAACAAGAACCATCTGGTGCCGTTCGGCGAGTTTGTACCGCTGGAGTCGATTCTGCGTCCGCTGGCGCCATTCTTCGACCTGCCGATGTCCTCCTTCAGCCGCGGTCCCTACGTGCAGCCGCAGCTGATGGCGCATAACCTGAAGCTGACCGCAGCCATCTGCTACGAGATCATCCTCGGGGAACTGGTGCGGGATAACTTCCGTCCGGATACCGACTTCCTGCTGACCATCTCTAACGACGCCTGGTTCGGCAAGTCCATCGGCCCGTGGCAACACTTCCAGATGGCGCGGATGCGCGCCCTGGAGCTGGCCCGCCCCCTGCTGCGCAGTACCAACAACGGCATTACCGCCGTGATCGGCCCGCGCGGCGAGATCCAGAAGATGATCCCGCAGTTTACCCGTGAGGTGTTGACCACCACCGTGACGCCCACCAGCGGCATGACCCCTTACGCTCGCACTGGCAACTGGCCGCTGTGGGCGCTGACGGCGCTGCTCGGCTTCGGTGCGCTGCTGATGAGCCTGCGTCAGCGTCGCCGATAAGTTCTCTACCGGCGACGCCCGTCGCCGGCTTTTTTCTTCCCGTCATTTGCCACCCTGGCACAGTCATTGCTTTATTTAATCGGGTAGCGCCGTCCTCCGGCCCAGTGCAACCGGGTTGCACCATAAACGATCGGTGGTCGCGCTATTTTGGTGCAATGGAAGATATTTGCCTCCCATTGGTGCGGAGCGCTTCGCAAAAATAAACAATAAAGCAGCAAAATATTTACATTAAGCCAAACTAAATGCTAACAAACACATACAAATGCGGCACGTGGATGCGTGCCCCTAATAACAACACACACAATCACAATGGGTATCAATAGCGTCGGTGACGCTGCGGATAAGGAGTTGGATATGCAATTACGTAAACTGGCCACGGCAATGCTGGTAATGGGAATGACCGCTGGTCTGGCGCAGGCGGAAGATGCTGCCCCGGCGGCTGGCCAGAGCACTCTGGATAAGATCGCGAAAAATGGCGTTATCGTTGTCGGCCATCGCGAATCTTCCGTCCCTTTCTCTTACTACGATAACCAACAGAAGGTTGTGGGTTACTCTCAGGACTACTCCAACGCCATCGTCGATGCCATCAAGAAAAAACTGAACAAACCCGATCTGCAGGTCAAACTGATCCCGGTCACCTCGCAGAATCGTATTCCGCTGCTGCAGAATGGCACCTTTGATTTCGAGTGCGGCTCAACCACCAACAACCTCGAGCGCCAGAAACAGGCGGCCTTCTCCGATACTATCTTCGTCGTCGGCACTCGTCTGCTGGTGAAGAAAGGCGGCCCGATCAAAGATTTCCCGGACCTGAAGGATAAAGCGGTCGTCGTCACCTCCGGAACCACCTCAGAGATCCTGCTGCATAAGCTGAACGATGAGAAAAAAATGAATATGCGCATTATCAGCGCCAAAGATCATGGCGACTCTTTCCGCACCCTGGAGAGCGGACGCGCGGTGGCCTTTATGATGGATGATGCCCTGCTGGCTGGCGAACGTGCCAAGGCGAAGAAACCGGATAACTGGGAAATCGTCGGCACCGCGCAGTCGAAAGAAGCCTATGGCTGCATGCTGCGTAAGGACGATCCGGCCTTCAAGGCGCTGGTCGATGAAACCGTTGCCCAGGCCCAGACCTCTGGCGAAGCGGCGAAGTGGTTCGACAAATGGTTCAAAAACCCGATTCCGCCAAAAAATCTTAACCTGAACTTCGAGCTGTCGGACGACATGAAAGCGCTGTTCAAATCACCTAATGACAAAGCACTGAACTAATTATAACAACCAGGGGCGGGATATCCTGCCCTCCCGATGATTGTCACAGCACGGACAGACTATACGGCGGCTGGTCGTTCCCCAGCCGCCGCGAATACCGAAACAAGCTGGACAACCGTCTTCGAGGGTAGCAATGGCTACCCTTTTTTTTCCAGGAGTCATGTATGTCAATAGACTGGAACTGGGGGATATTCCTGCAACAGGCCCCCTTCGGTAACACTACCTACCTGGGCTGGCTGTGGAGCGGTTTTCAGATCACCGTCGCCCTCTCCATCTCGGCCTGGATCATCGCTTTTCTCGTCGGCTCGCTGTTCGGCATTTTACGCACGGTCCCCAATCGCTTCCTCTCGGGCATTGGCACCTGCTATGTCGAACTGTTTCGCAACGTGCCGCTGATCGTGCAGTTCTTTACCTGGTACCTGGTGGTGCCGGAATTCCTGCCGGAAAATATCGGCATGTGGTTTAAATCGGAGCTGGACCCAAACATCCAGTTCTTTGTCTCCTCCATGCTGTGCCTGGGGCTGTTTACCGCCGCTCGCGTCTGCGAGCAGGTACGCGCCGCTATCCAGTCGCTGCCGCGCGGGCAAAAGAACGCCGGTCTGGCGATGGGGTTGACCCTGCCGCAAACCTACCGCTACGTGCTGCTGCCGAACGCCTATCGCGTTATCGTGCCGCCGATGACCTCGGAGATGATGAACCTGGTGAAAAACTCGGCCATCGCCTCCACCATCGGTCTGGCCGATATGGCCGCGCAGGCGGGCAAACTGCTGGACTACTCCGCTCATGCCTGGGAGTCTTTTACCGCCATCACCCTGGCCTATGTTTTCATCAACGCGGTGATTATGCTGATTATGTATGTGGTCGAGCGTAAGGTTCGCCTGCCTGGCAATATGGGAGGCAAATAATGTACGATTTTGACTGGAGTTCGATCGTTCCCTCCATGCCCTACCTGCTGGCAGGGCTGGTGATCACTCTGAAGATTACGGTGATCGCCATCGTGGTCGGCATCGTCTGGGGCACCCTGCTGGCGGTCATGCGCCTGTCCAGCTTTCTGCCGCTGGCCTGGTTTGCTAAATCCTACGTTAACGTGTTCCGTTCTATCCCGCTGGTGATGGTTCTGCTGTGGTTCTACCTGATTGTCCCGGGCTTCCTGCAGAACGTGCTGGGACTGTCGCCGAAAACGGATATTCGCCTGATCTCGGCGATGGTGGCCTTTTCGATGTTCGAGGCCGCCTACTATTCAGAGATTATCCGCGCCGGTATCCAGAGCATCTCCCGCGGCCAGTCAAGCGCCGCGCTGGCGCTGGGAATGACCCACTGGCAGTCGATGCGGCTGGTGATCCTGCCGCAGGCCTTCCGCGCCATGGTGCCGCTGCTGTTAACCCAGGGGATCGTCCTGTTCCAGGATACCTCGCTGGTGTATGTATTGAGCCTCGCCGACTTCTTCCGTACCGCCTCCACGATTGGCGAGCGTGACGGGACTCAGGTCGAAATGATCCTGTTCGCGGGCGGCGTCTATTTTGTGATTAGCCTCAGCGCCTCGCTGTTGGTCAGCTGGTTGAAGAAAAGGACTGTGTAATGATTACCCTGAAAAACGTTTCAAAATGGTATGGTCACTTTCAGGTGCTGACCGATTGCTCCACGGAAGTGAAAAAAGGCGAAGTCGTGGTGGTCTGCGGGCCGTCAGGCTCCGGTAAATCTACGCTGATAAAAACCGTGAACGGCCTTGAGCCGGTGCAGCAGGGGCAGATTATCGTCGATGGCACCGTGGTTAACGATAAAAAGACCAATCTTGCCAAACTGCGCTCGCACGTCGGAATGGTGTTTCAGCATTTTGAACTGTTCCCGCACCTGTCGATTATCGACAACCTGACGCTGGCGCAGGTTAAGGTTCTCAATCGTGACAAAGCGTCGTCGCGCAAGAAGGGTCTCAAGCTGCTGGAGCGCGTTGGCCTGGCGGCGCACGCGGAAAAATATCCGGCGCAGCTCTCCGGCGGCCAGCAGCAGCGCGTGGCCATTGCCCGAGCCCTGTGTATGGACCCGATCGCTATGCTGTTTGATGAGCCCACCTCAGCGCTCGACCCGGAGATGATCAACGAGGTACTGGACGTCATGGTGGAACTGGCCAACGAAGGGATGACGATGATGGTGGTTACCCACGAAATGGGCTTCGCCCGCAAGGTGGCCAACCGGGTGATCTTTATGGATGAAGGTAAGATTGTTGAAGATGCCGATAAAGAGGCCTTCTTCGCCAATCCGCAATCCGATCGCGCTAAAGATTTCCTCGCCAAAATTCTGCATTAATCGTTATTCGCTGCGCATACCACCCGGTATGCGCAGTTTATCTTTCCCGCCATATTATTCACCAATATTATTTGTGCGCGCCATTACCGCCAATATCATTTACATAATAAATAAACTTCAGCGAGACAAGCTGAACTTATTTATTAAATCGATCAATTCATAAAAAAATCACTAATGAATTCGTGGACCGGTATTTCCACCACCGCTAGCATATAACGCCTCGTAACAGGTTCGTCGCATGATTATGGAATTAATTAAATATAATATTCTTGCCTGACCTTGCCTGACCTTGCCTGCGCCGAAATAAAGGCCATCAATCATTTTGCCAGAGGTAAAGGTATTGATGCGTCGCCGAACCAATGAAACAAATGGATATTGCTTCATGTTAATTCGATCTCGCACGCTCACCGGGCTGCTGTTTATGACGCTGGCTGGCGCCTCTGCCGTCAGTGCTGCGCAATTGACCACCTCGGCTCATCAGACCGAGCAGGATAAAGCTCGCCAGGAGGCGCTGACCCCGCAACAACAGGAGTTTCAGTCCTCACAACAGCGCGGGGCGCCGCAGGGTATCCACTTTCCTGTGGAAGCACATTGCAGATTAATCAATAAAGTCGACATCGATTCCGATAACCAGGCGCTCACCCGGAAATTACTGGCGAAAATCGCGCAGCAGGCACAGGGCCGCTGTCTGGGTAGCGAGGGTATACGCCTGCTGGCGTATAGGCTTCAAAACGAACTGATCGTGCAAGGCTATATCACCTCTCTGATTGATGTTCCCTCCCAGTCGCTGGAGCAAGGCATCCTCCGGCTGACCCTGAAGTATGGCAAAGTGGGCGCTATCGACTATGCCGGCGGATCAGACATCACCCGTCTGTGGAATTCACTTCCCCTGTCTCCCGGCGCTATCCTGCGTTTAAGCGACCTTGAGCAGGGTATGGCCAATCTGCAGCGCCTGCCGGGTTCTACGGCGCACATGAAACTGCTGCCTGGCCAGCGCGAGGGGGAAAGCGATCTTCAGATCGCCCGCAGCCTGGAGAAAAAATGGCAGCTTGGCGCCTGGCTTGACGACGCCGGCAGCAAAGCCAGCGGCCGCTATCAGGCCGGTGGCGCCCTCTATCTCTATGATCTGACCACTCTTAACGACATTCTGTATATTTCCGGCGGGGGCGATATTGAATTCAACCAACACAATGACGGCAACCACAACGGTAGCCTGTACTACTCCATCCCCTTTGGCTACTGGTCACTGAGCGCCTACGGGGCATATAGTCAGTATCGCCAGCAGTTCAACGGCAACTGGTCAACGATGGATTATAAGAGCAAGAATCGTTATTACAGCGCCACGCTGAGCCGACTGCTCTCCCATACCCGCCAGCAAAAAACCACCGCCGACCTGCGAATTGCCAAGAGCACCTCGCACTATTACTTCGGCGGCAGCGAACTGCAGGTCATGCGCAAGCAAACGCCATCATGGGAGCTTACCCTCAACCATCAGCGCTATTTTAATAAAAAAATCGTCGACGCCAGCATTGGCATCCAGCGCAGCCTGCCGTGGCTCAGCTCAACGGCAACGCCGGAGGAGAAAGCCGGGATGTACAGCCCGCTGTCGCGGATCGTCCATGCGAACCTGCAGACGATGATGAAATTTGACGCGGCCGGCGACGCATTTACCTGGGCGCCCCGATTGAGCGCGCAGTTCAGCCCGGACCCACTCTCCTCGGATAATAAATTCAATATTGGCAGTCGCTGGACCGTGCGCGGGTTCGACGGGGAAAACAGCCTGTCCGGCAATCAGGGATGGTACTGGCGCAATGATTTTATCTGGGATATCCCGACGCCTGACCGCCAATTTTATTTTGGTGTAGATATTGGGCGTATAACAGGAAACGAGCAATACCAGAGGGGAAAAACGCTTTCTGGCGCAGTAAGCGATATTCGTGGCTCGCTGCTCGCCACGCAGTATGACTTTTTCATGAGTACCCCTTTAATCAAACCCGTTCGTTTCCATAGCGATGCTCTTAACCTGGGCTTCTCATTACAATGGAGGTATTAATTTCAACAAGCAAAATTTAAAACTAACATTTCTCAACCACTCTTCATTAAAGGAATAATAGAATGTTTAAATTTAATTTAACTTATGTCGCACTCGCGGCAGCCCTTAGCTCATCGTTTGTCTATGCCGACCCAAACACATGGACGCACTCATCAGGTACAACCGTTGTTGATATTGAAAAACCTAACGCGGCTGGCGTATCTCACAATATGTACCGTGATTTTAACGTCGGCAGCAACGGGATGATTTTGAACAACAGCGGCGACGATCTTACCCATGACAAATTTGGCAATATTGCCAGGAATAATAATTTAACCAACGGCAGCGCATCCGTTATTCTCAATGAAGTGACCTCAAATAAGTCCAGTTCCCTCAACGGATTTATAGAAATCGCGGGTCAAAAAGCCGATATTATTATCGCTAACCCGAACGGTATCTCCTGCTCAGGCTGCAGCTTCATTAATACCAATTCAGCAGTATTAACGACCGGGCAGGTGAAACTTAACGATAACGGAGGGATCGGGTCCTATACCGTCAGTAAAGGCAAGATTACTATCGGCAAGAACGGTATGGATGCCACGAACAACTATGCCCTGCTGCTGGCGGAAACTATTGCTATCAA
Source organism: Klebsiella sp. GG_Kp173 (assembly GCF_040062415.1). Taxonomy (NCBI): domain Bacteria; kingdom Pseudomonadati; phylum Pseudomonadota; class Gammaproteobacteria; order Enterobacterales; family Enterobacteriaceae; genus Klebsiella; species Klebsiella sp. GG_Kp173. The sequence goes on along the minus strand of NZ_JBEAFZ010000025.1, from coordinate 58,059 downwards.
TGGTACGCTCAGCGCTGCCAACGCTACATTAGGCGCAGGAAGTTTTACCTTTGATAACACAACACAAAAGATGACTTCCGCAGGTAAAACCCCAAGCGTTATGCAGATGCTATTTCCTGAATACAGCATCGACATTAGTAATCTTGGCGGAATTAAAGCTAATAACATCAGTATGATGGGTAACGATTATGGTTTGGGCGTGCGTAATAAAGGAAGCATTGTTTCTAACAGCATGCTGTCGATGACCAGCAGCGGAGCATTGGTCAACGAAGGCTCAATCACCAGCAATGGTCTGCTCACGCAGATGACTTCGGCCGGCAGCTTTAAAAATACAGGGAGTATAGCAACAACCAATACGACTATAATTAACAGCTTACAGTCCCTGACTAACGATGGGGCTATTACGGGCACCAGGCAGCTGATGGTTAACTCCGCGGGGAATCTGGAGAATAACGGTACTATAAGAAGCAACACGGTGTTAAGCGTAACCACTAACGGGAATTTGAAGACATCATACGGCTCCTATCTGCTTTCCGACGACCAATTATTGTTAGGGGCTCTCGGAAATATCGAAAACGGCGGTTCTGCTCGCGCAAAAAATACCACTGTCTCTTTTAGCGGTGACTCGCTCAATGTGACTGGCAACATCTATGGAACAGAAAATCTCGCCATTCAGTCTATCAAAGACAAAGAGATTTCGTCTGGTGCGATAAGCAACTCAGGGACCATCAAAGGTGGTAATATTGCGATCCAAACAAAAGGGAGCATGGTATTTAATAGAGATAGCCAGCTCCTTGTCACAGATAAACTGACAGCAGAGAGTAATAGTTTTAATAATAAAGGCGGTACGATTCGTGGCGATAAAGCAGTCATGAACTTTACTCATAGTGGAATGCAAAACAGCGGAGAAATCATTGGCGGAACTGTCAGTATCAATACTAAATCTGATTTCCTTAATGAATGGCTGATTCAATCTTTTGGTGACATGACCATTGATACCAACAAAAAAGGTAATATTATCAATCGCGAACTCATCCACGCTGACGGAACCATGACGTTAAATGCCAAACAGGTTGTTAATGGCGGATATAAGTGCGGATTCCTGGGTATGATGACCTGTGAAAAAGGAACGCTCAGCGGCAATAAATTGATCGTCAACGCTTCGCATAACTACGCGAGTGAAATAGGTGGAAATCAGTACTTCAAGTCAACTGAAATTAACACGCTCAAATAATTGATAAAACACTAAAATTACAGCTACTGCTGGTGTCAACAGCGCCAGCAGTAGATCCCGAGTTTAGCGTTTACTCTTTATGGCTCAAAGGGCCGCCTTTGGAACTGGTCGTGACCACATTTTGGGCAACGCGGCAGTACGTCAGGCGTATACACCGGAAGATGATAATGGCATTTTTCACACACCAGGTTACCCAACCCCACCACTTCGCCGCTGTGATAGACACCGTGATGGTTGAGATCCTGAAACACCTCGCGCCACTCAAGCTGGGTTTTATCGGTAATATCCGCCAGTTCCTGCCAGAGACTCTCTTTGATCACCCGCATAAAGACGCTATCAGTCAGCTCATCCTGACTCTCTTCATAACTGAGGGCGAACTCTTCCAGATCGCGTCGAACAGCGCGGATCACATTGTTGATTTCGCTCTGCGTTAACTCGCCGGACTGGCTAATCTTGACCCTGGCCTGCTCCACCAGCGCATCAATATCACGTTCTCCATTGCGTAACCGCTCGCTGAGCGTCGACACCAGCTCTCGGTAGAACTGAGCAACCTTGTTCATCTTTTCGCCTCCGGTGTGGTTAACTTCTTCTTATGATAGCCGTTATCTGCGGATAGCTCTGCCAGCCAAGCCACAGAGTCGCGAAATATTCTCCACCGCTTTCCTCTCTGTAAATGTGTGAAAGGCTGTTTTGACGTTGGCGTTTGGGCTATGCTATGCCGATCTGAAATAACACATCCATTGGCTACATTTTGTAGCTGTATTGAAAACAGGACCACTGGCTGCCATGCAAGAGCAATACCGCCCGGAAGAGATAGAATCGAAAGTCCAGCTTCACTGGGACGAAAATCGTACATTTGAAGTAACTGAAGACGAGAGCAAAGAGAAGTATTACTGCCTGTCGATGCTTCCTTATCCTTCTGGTCGACTACACATGGGTCACGTGCGTAACTACACCATCGGCGACGTGATTGCCCGCTATCAGCGCATGCTGGGTAAAAACGTCCTGCAGCCAATTGGCTGGGATGCGTTCGGTCTGCCGGCGGAAGGGGCGGCGGTAAAAAACAACACCGCGCCAGCGCCGTGGACCTACGACAACATCGCCTACATGAAAAACCAGCTCAAAATGCTGGGCTTCGGCTATGACTGGAGCCGCGAGCTGGCAACCTGCACCCCGGAATACTACCGCTGGGAGCAGAAGTTCTTCACTGAGCTGTATAAAAAAGGCCTGGTGTACAAAAAAACCTCCGCAGTGAACTGGTGCCCGAACGACCAGACCGTGCTGGCCAACGAGCAGGTTATCGACGGCTGCTGCTGGCGCTGCGACACCAAAGTCGAGCGTAAAGAGATCCCGCAGTGGTTTATTAAAATCACCGCCTACGCCGATGAGCTGCTGAACGATCTGGATAAGCTGGACCACTGGCCGGACACCGTGAAGACCATGCAGCGCAACTGGATCGGCCGTTCTGAAGGGGTGGAAATCTCCTTTGACGTCAACAACTACGCCGACAAGCTGACCGTCTATACCACCCGCCCGGACACCTTTATGGGCTGTACCTACCTGGCGGTCGCTGCGGGTCACCCGCTGGCGCAGCAGGCTGCGGCGAACAATCCGGCGCTGGCCACCTTCATCGACGAATGCCGCAACACCAAAGTGGCGGAAGCCGACATGGCGACGATGGAGAAAAAAGGCGTCGATACCGGCTTTAAAGCTATCCACCCGCTGACCGGTGAAGAAATTCCGGTATGGGCGGCTAACTTTGTGCTGATGGAGTACGGCACCGGCGCGGTGATGGCAGTTCCGGGCCACGACCAGCGCGACTACGAGTTCGCCAGCAAATATGGGCTGAACATCAAGCCGGTGATCCTCGCCGCCGACGGCTCCGAGCCGGATCTTTCCCAGCAGGCGCTGACCGAGAAAGGCGTCCTGTTTAACTCCGGCGAATTCAGCGGGCTCGATTATGAAGCGGGCTTCAACGCTATTGCCGACAAACTGGCTGCCATGGGCGTAGGTGAGCGTAAAATTAACTACCGCCTGCGTGACTGGGGCGTATCCCGTCAGCGCTACTGGGGCGCGCCGATCCCGATGGTTACCCTGGAAGACGGCACCGTGCTGCCGACCCCGGAAGATCAGCTGCCGGTGATCCTGCCGGAAGACGTAGTCATGGACGGTATCACCAGCCCGATCAAAGCCGATCCTGAATGGGCCAAAACCACGGTTAACGGCCAGCCGGCGCTGCGCGAAACCGACACCTTTGACACCTTTATGGAATCCTCCTGGTACTATGCGCGCTACACCTGCCCGCAGTATCAGGAAGGGATGCTGGATTCGCAAGCGGCCAACTACTGGCTGCCGGTCGATATCTACATCGGCGGCATCGAACACGCGATCATGCACCTGCTCTACTTCCGCTTCTTCCACAAGCTGATGCGCGACGCGGGGATGGTCAACTCCGATGAGCCGGCGAAACAGCTGCTGTGCCAGGGCATGGTGCTGGCTGACGCCTTCTACTACGTAGGCGAAAACGGCGAACGTAACTGGGTCTCCCCGGTTGACGCCATCGTCGAACGTGACGAAAAAGGCCGCATCGTGAAAGCGAAAGACGCGGCGGGTCACGAGCTGGTGTACACCGGCATGAGCAAGATGTCCAAGTCGAAAAACAACGGCATCGATCCGCAGGTCATGGTTGAGCGCTACGGCGCGGATACTGTCCGTCTGTTCATGATGTTCGCATCCCCGGCGGATATGACCCTCGAGTGGCAGGAATCTGGCGTCGAAGGGGCGAACCGCTTCCTGAAACGCGTCTGGAAGCTGGTCTACGAACACACCACCAAAGGGGACGTTGCGGCCCTGAACGTGGCGGCGCTGAGTGAAGATCAGAAAGCGCTGCGTCGCGATATCCACAAAACTATCGCCAAAGTGACCGATGACATCGGCCGTCGTCAGACCTTCAACACCGCCATCGCGGCGATCATGGAGCTGATGAACAAGCTGGCGAAAGCGCCGCAAGAAGATGAGCAGGATCGCGCCCTGATGCAGGAAGCCCTGCTGGCGGTAGTGCGTATGCTCAACCCGTTCACCCCGCACGTCAGCTTCACCCTGTGGCGTGAGCTGAACGGCGAAGGTGATATCGACAACGCGCCGTGGCCGGTGGCGGATGAAAGCGCGATGGTGGAAGACAGCACCCTCGTCGTCGTCCAGGTCAACGGCAAAGTTCGTGGTAAAATTACCGTTGCGGTAGACGCAACTGAAGAGCAGGTCCGCGAGCGCGCCGGCCAGGAGCATCTGGTGGCGAAGTATCTCGACGGCAAAACCGTGCGTAAAGTGATTTACGTCCCGGGTAAACTGCTCAATCTGGTCGTTGGCTAAGCGCGGGAGGAAGCGTGCGATATCTGGTAACAATGTTGTTATCTCTGGCGGTGCTTGCCACCGCCGGCTGTGGCTGGCATCTGCGTAGCACTACCAAGGTGCCCACCACCATGAAAACCATGATTTTCCAGTCGAGCGATCCGAATGGCCCATTAAGCCGCGCGGTGCGCAATCAGCTGCGTCTTAACGGCGTGGAACTGATCGACGCCAGCACGCTGCGTAAAGATGTCCCTTCTCTGCGCCTCGATGGTTCGTCGATTCAGAAAGATACGGCCTCGGTGTTCCAGGACGGTCGTACGGCGGAATATCAGATGGTCATGACCGTCCATGCCAGCGTTCTGATCCCGGGTCACGATATCTATCCGATAACCACTAAGGTCTATCGTTCGTTCTTTGATAACCCGCAGGCGGCGTTAGCCAAAGACGCCGAGCAGGATATGATTATCCAGGAAATGTACGATAAAGCGGCGGAACAGCTGATTCGTAAACTACCAAGCGTTCAGGTAGCGGATGTTGAAGCCACCCAGCAGGAAGAAAAACCGGTCGCGGGCAGCACCGCGCCGGCGTCCTCGGGTAACCGCGTCTCCACCACGCTGGGTCAATGATGATTCGGTTGTACCCGGAACAGCTCCGCGCGCAGCTCACTGAAGGGCTGCGCGCGGCCTATCTGCTGCTTGGCAACGATCCTTTGCTATTGCAGGAAAGCCAGGACGCTATTCGCGAAGCCGCTGCCGCACAAGGCTTTACCGAACACCATACCTTTTCTATCGACAACAGCACCGACTGGCAGGCGCTTTTCGCCTTAAGCCAGGCGATGAGCCTGTTTGCCAGCCGGCAAACCCTGTTGCTAATCCTGCCAGAGAATGGCCCCAACGCGGCGATCAACGAACAGCTGGCGACGCTGGTCGGTCTGCTGCACGACGACCTGCTGCTGATAGTTCGCGGTAGTAAGTTGACCAAAGCCCAGGAGAATGCCGCGTGGCTCACCGCGCTGGCGCAGCGCGCCGTCCAGGTCAGCTGCCAGACGCCGGAATACGCGCAGCTGCCGCGCTGGCTTGCCGCCCGGGCCAAACAGCATCAGCTGCAGCTCGACGACGCGGCCAGCCAGCTGCTGTGCTACTGTTACGAAGGCAATCTGCTGGCGCTGGCGCAGGCGCTGGAGCGTCTGGCGCTACTCTGGCCGGACGGTAAGCTGACGCTGCCCCGCGTTGAGCAGGCGGTGAACGATGCCGCGCACTTTACCCCTTACCATTGGGTCGATGCCCTACTGGCAGGCAAAAGTAAGCGCGTGCTGCACGTCCTGCAGCAGCTCCGTCTTGAAGGCTGCGAGCCGGCGATCCTGCTGCGTACGCTACAGCGGGAGCTGCTGCTGCTGGTGACCCTCAAGCGCCAGTCGGCACAGACGCCGCTGCGTTCGCTGTTTGATAAACATCGGGTCTGGCAAAACCGCCGTCAGCTGCTCAGCGACGCCCTCGCCCGACTGAGCGGCGAACAGCTTCGCCAGGCGGTGACTCTTCTGACCCGCGCGGAACTGACCTTTAAACAGGATTACGGGTACGACGTCTGGCCCGAACTGGAAAGTCTTTCGTTGTTGCTCTGCCACAAAGCCCTGGCGGACGTTTTTATTGATGGTTGATATGACTCACTTACAGGCAATCTATGGCGGCACCTTCGATCCGGTGCATTATGGTCACCTCAAGCCGGTCGAGATCCTGGCGAATCAGATTGGCCTGAGCAAGGTCATCATCATGCCTAATAACGTCCCGCCGCACCGTCCCCAGCCGGAAGCCACCAGCGCCCAGCGCGTGCACATGCTGAAGCTGGCGATTGCTGATAAGCCGCTGTTCACGCTCGATGAACGCGAACTGCAGCGCGATACCCCCTCCTGGACGGCGCAAACGCTGCAGGAGTGGCGCCAGGAGCAGGGGCCGCACAAGCCGCTGGCGTTTATCATTGGCCAGGATTCGCTGCTCACCTTTCCCACCTGGCACCGCTATGAAACCATCCTCGACAATGTCCACCTGATTGTCTGCCGCCGGCCGGGTTACCCACTGACCATGGCCCATGAGGCCGATCAGCGCTGGCTGGATCGCCATTTAACCCACGATGTGGAATCTCTGCATCGCCGCCCTTCCGGCGTGATCTACCTGGCTGAGACACCGTGGTTCGATATTTCGGCGACGATCATTCGCCAGCGCCTCGAGCGCGGCGAGTCCTGCGCCGAGATGCTGCCGGCCGCGGTGCTGGACTACATCCGCGAGCAGGGTCTCTATTGCTGACCCCGCGCTGGGCCTGGCGCGAAAAAAGCGCTATCGTAACGCCACCTCTCCATCGCCCGTCAGAGCCTGTTCATGAAATTATGGTTAGTTCGCCATGGCGAAACCGAAGCCAACGTTGCCGGATTATACAGCGGCCATGCCCCAACGCCCCTGACGCCGCGAGGCGTCGCTCAGGCGCGAGCGCTCGGCGAACGGCTGCGCGCGGTGCCTTTCGATAAAGTCTTCTGTAGCGAGCTGGCGCGGACCGGGACAACGGCCGATCTGCTGCTTGGCGATCGCGCTATCCCGCGCGAATGCCATGCCGCGCTCAATGAGATGTTTTTCGGCGACTGGGAGATGCGTCATCATCGCGACCTTCAACGAGAAGATGCGCAAAACTATGCCGCGTGGTGTGCTGACTGGCAGCACGCGGCCCCTACTAACGGCGAAAGCTTTCAGCGTTTTGCCCGCCGCGTCAGCGAGTTTATCCCCACGCTGACCGACTGCCGCCATCTTGACCATCTGCTGATCGTCGGCCATCAGGGCGTTCTGAGCCTGCTGACCGCCCTGCTGTTGCAGATGCCCGCCGCGGCGATGTGGCACTTTCCGATAGCCCATGGCGCCTGGAGCCTGCTCGAAATCCGCCACGATTTCACCACCCTGCGGGTATTAAATAGCCAGGCCGTCTGGCAGTCGGAAGAAGAATTCCCGCCGAACCATTGACAGGCCAGAGCAGGCTGCTATTCTCCGCTGCCAGGCAGCATCCGCCAAAGCCGCTTTGCAGAAAATTGTTTTACAAAAATGGCGATGCAATCCTCGGCGAGGGATGGGATGATACCCCGCCGCGAACGCCTGCCGACAGACATTTCACCCGACTTTTTCATCAGTTCAGGTATACTGTCAGGCTCTTTATGATTATCAATCTTCACGCACCCAGGGGGAACACTTGCAGGGTAAAGCACTCCAGGATTTTGTTATCGACAAAATTGATGACCTGAAAGGTCAGGACATCGTTGCCATTGATGTACATGGCAAATCCAGCATCACCGATTGCATGATTATCTGCACCGGCACCTCCACGCGTCATGTGATGTCCATCGCCGACCACGTGGTTCAGGAATCCCGCGCCGCCGGCATGCTGCCGCTGGGCGTTGAAGGGGAAGCCGCCGCCGACTGGATCGTCGTCGACCTCGGCGACGTGATGGTTCACGTCATGCAGGAAGAGAGCCGTCGTTTGTACGAGCTGGAAAAACTCTGGAGTTAATGCGTGAAGTTGCAGCTGGTGGCCGTTGGCACCAAAATGCCGGACTGGGTACAGACCGGCTTTAGCGAGTATCTGCGCCGTTTTCCCAAAGATATGCCGTTCGAACTGGTGGAGATCCCAGCCGGTAAGCGCGGCAAGAACGCTGATATCAAGCGCATCCTCGAAAAAGAGGGCGAGATGATGTTAGCCGCTGCCGGTAAAAACCGCATCGTGACCCTGGATATTCCGGGTAAACCATGGGATACGCCGCAGCTGGCGCGCGAACTGGAACGCTGGAAACAGGACGGGCGCGACGTCAGTTTGCTGGTCGGCGGCCCGGAAGGCCTCTCTCCAGCCTGTAAAGCAGCGGCGGAACAGAGTTGGTCGCTCTCCACCCTCACCTTACCTCACCCGCTGGTGCGCGTACTGGTGGCCGAGAGCCTGTATCGGGCGTGGAGCATTACCACCAACCATCCGTACCACCGTGAGTAATGATGATCAGGGTAGACTGAGCAGCGAATGAAATTACAGAATTCTTTCCGCGACTATACGGCTGAATCCTCGCTGTTCGTGCGCCGGGCGCTGGTCGCTTTTTTGGGGATTTTGCTGCTTACCGGCGTTCTGATCGCCAACCTGTACAATGTGCAAATCGTTCGCTTCGACGACTATCAGACGCGTTCGAACGAAAACCGCATCAAGCTGGTGCCGATCCCGCCGAGCCGCGGCATTATTTACGATCGTAACGGCACTCCGCTGGCGCTTAACCGCACCATTTATCAGCTGGAGATGATGCCGGAGAAAGTCGATAACGTGCAGCAAACGCTGGATGCGCTGCGCGACGTCGTCGATTTAACCGACGATGATATCGCCGGCTTCAAAAAGGAGCGCGCCCGCTCCCATCGCTTTACCTCGATTCCGGTAAAGGTCAACCTCAGCGAAGTGCAGGTGGCCCGCTTTGCCGTCAACCAGTACCGCTTTCCCGGCGTGGAAGTCAAAGGCTACAAGCGCCGTTACTATCCCTATAACTCGGCGCTGACGCACGTCATCGGCTACGTTTCGAAAATTAACGATAAAGACGTCGACCGCCTCGATAAAGAGGGCAAACTGGCCAACTACGCCTCGACCCACGACATCGGTAAGCTGGGTATTGAGCGTTATTACGAGGACGTCCTGCACGGTCAGACCGGCTACGAGGAGGTTGAAGTGAACAACCGCGGCCGCGTGATTCGTCAGCTCAAAGAGGTGCCGCCGCAGGCCGGACGCGACATCTACCTCACCCTCGACCTCAAGCTGCAGCAGTATATCGAAACGCTGCTGGCTGGTAGCCGCGCCGCAGTGGTGGTCACCGACCCGCGTACCGGCGCCATTCTGGCGCTGGTTTCGACGCCGAGCTACGACCCGAACCTGTTCGTCGACGGCATCTCCAGTAAAGATTACTCCGGCCTGCTCAACGATCCGAACACGCCGCTGGTCAACCGTGCGACGCAAGGGGTCTATCCGCCGGCATCGACGGTCAAACCGTACGTCGCCGTCTCGGCGCTGAGCGCCGGGGTGATCACCCGCAATACCAGCCTGTTTGACCCGGGCTGGTGGCAGTTGCCCGGCTCGGAAAAACGCTATCGTGACTGGAAAAAATGGGGCCACGGCCACCTGAACGTCACCAAAGCGCTGGAGGAGTCCGCGGATACCTATTTCTATCAGGTCGCCTATGACATGGGCATCGATCGCCTCGCGGAGTGGATGAGCAAGTTCGGCTACGGCCACTATACCGGTATCGACCTCGCCGAAGAGCGCTCGGGCAACATGCCGACCCGCGAATGGAAGCTCAAACGCTTTAAGAAACCCTGGTACCAGGGGGACACCATTCCGGTGGGCATCGGCCAGGGTTACTGGACTGCCACGCCGATCCAGATGAACAAAGCGCTGATGATCCTGATTAACGACGGGGTGGTGAAAGTGCCGCACCTGCTGCAAAGCACCGTGGAAGACGGCAAGCCCGTTCCGTGGGTCCAGCCTCATGAGCCGCCGGTAGGCGACATTCATTCCGGCTACTGGGAAATCGCCAAAGACGGCATGTTCGGCGTGGCCAACCGCGGCAACGGCACCGCGCACAAGTATTTCGCCAGCGCGCCGTATAAAATCGCGGCCAAGTCCGGTACCGCCCAGGTGTTTGGCCTGAAGGCCAACGAAACCTATAACGCGCACCGAATCTCTGAGCGTCTGCGTGACCATAAACTGATGACGGCGTTTGCGCCTTATAACAACCCGCAGGTTGCCGTGGCGATGATCCTGGAAAACGGCGGTGCCGGCCCGGCGGTCGGTACGATTATGCGCCAAATCCTCGATCACATCATGCTGGGCGATAACAACACCACGCTACCAAGCGAAAACCCGGCGGTGACCGCAGGGGAGGATCAATAATGACGGATAATCCGAACAAAAAATCGCTGTGGGATAAGATCCATCTTGACCCCACCATGGTGCTGATCCTGCTGGCGCTGCTGACCTACAGCGCACTGGTTATCTGGAGCGCCAGCGGTCAGGACGTCGGCATGATGGAGCGTAAAATCGGCCAGATCGCCATGGGCGTGGTGATCATGATCGTCATGGCGCAGATCCCGCCGCGGGTCTATGAAGGCTGGGCGCCCTATCTCTATATTTTCTGTATTATTCTGCTGGTGGCCGTCGACGCCTTCGGCGCCATCTCCAAAGGGGCGCAGCGCTGGCTGGATCTCGGTATCGTCCGCTTTCAGCCGTCGGAGATTGCAAAAATTGCCGTGCCGCTGATGGTGGCGCGCTTTATTAACCGCGACGTCTGCCCCCCTTCGCTGAAGAACACCGGTATTGCCCTGGTGCTGATCTTTCTGCCGACGCTGCTGGTAGCGGCGCAGCCTGACCTCGGGACCTCGATTCTGATCGCCCTCTCCGGTCTGTTTGTGCTGTTCCTCTCCGGCCTCAGCTGGCGACTGATCGGCATTGCGGTGGTGCTGGTCGCCGCCTTTATCCCGATTTTGTGGTTCTTCCTGATGCACGACTATCAGCGCCAGCGCGTGATGATGCTGCTCGATCCGGAAACCGACCCGCTGGGCGCGGGGTATCATATTATTCAGTCTAAAATTGCCATTGGCTCTGGCGGTCTGCGCGGCAAAGGCTGGCTGCACGGCACCCAGTCGCAGCTGGAGTTCCTGCCGGAACGCCATACCGACTTTATCTTCGCCGTTCTCGCCGAAGAGTTGGGCCTGATTGGCGTGCTGATCCTGCTGGCGCTCTATATTCTGCTGATCATGCGCGGACTGTGGATCGCCGCTCAGGCGCAGACCACCTTTGGCCGGGTCATGGCCGGTGGTTTAATGTTGATTTTATTCGTTTATGTCTTCGTAAATATTGGTATGGTGAGTGGTATTTTACCGGTGGTGGGCGTACCGTTGCCGCTGGTGAGCTACGGGGGCTCCGCCCTGATCGTATTGATGGCCGGGTTTGGTATCGTGATGTCGATCCATACCCACAGAAAAATGTTGTCGAAAAGCGTTTAAAGGGGTTCGCAATGCGTAAGCAATGGCTGGGGATCTGCATAGCAGCGGGGCTGCTGGCGGCATGTTCGAGTGATGACGTGCAACAAAAGACGGTCAGTACTCCACAGCCGGCCGTCTGTAATGGCCCGACGGTTGAGATCAGCGGCGCCGATCCGCAGTATGAAACGCCGAACGCGACGGCGAATCAGGATTATGAGCGCGACGGTAAGCGCTACAAAATCGTCCAGGATCCGGCAAACTTTACTCAGGCCGGTTTCGCGGCGATCTATGACGCGGAACCCAACAGCAACCTGACCGCCAGCGGTGAAACCTTCGACCCGACGCAGTTGACCGCGGCGCACCCGACGCTGCCGATCCCGAGCTATGCGCGGATCACCAACCTCGCCAACGGGCGCATGATCGTCGTGCGGATTAACGATCGCGGTCCCTACGGCAACGATCGGGTTATCTCGCTCTCTCGCGCGTCCGCCGACCGCCTGAACACCTCGAACAACACCAAAGTGCGTATCGACCCCATCATCGTCGCGCCTGACGGTTCGCTTTCCGGCCCGGGAATGGCTTGTACCACCGTCGCCAAACAGACTTACGCTCTGCCCGCCCGTCCGAATCTGGACGGCGGTGACGCTGCTGGCATGAACCAGCCTGCGCCCACTGACGTTCGCCCGATCAGCAACAGCACGCTGAAGCCGGAAGATAGCGTTGGCGCTCCGGTGAACAGCGGCGGTTTCCTCGGCGCCCCGACGCCGCTGAACAGCGGCGTGCTGGAGAGCAGCGAACCCGCGGCCGCCACCGTGACCGCACCTGCCGCCGGCGCCACGCCAGCAGCGCCGGTGACCGCCCCCGGCTCCATCCAGGGTAGCGTCGCGCCCGCAGCGGCCGCAGCCGCCGGCGCCGTTGCCGCTTCCTCTTCCGCCACCTCCAGCGCCAGCGGTAACGTTGTCGTCCAGGTGGGCGCAGTGAGCGACCAGGCGCGGGCGCAGCAGTATCAGCAGCGTCTGAGCCAGCAGTTCTCTGTGCCAGGCCGGGTCATGCAAAACGGCGCGGTGTGGCGTATTCAGCTGGGACCATTTGCCGACAAGGCGCAGGCCAGCGCCGTTCAGCAGCGCCTGCAAAGCGAAGCGCAGCTGCAGTCCTTTATTACTCGCGCCAACTAAAGGCCGCGGGCAGCCCGTTCACCTTGCGCATGTAAAAGTCATTAACAAACTCATGCGCAATGTCGGATGCTGGCCCGCAGAGCATTTGCTATAGTAAGGCACTTTTTTTAACTCCATCACGGATGCCGTTGTTCTGACCATGAAGACCTCTTTCACCGCTCGTTTACTCATCACGGCGCTCTCCGTTGCAGCGCTCTCCTCCGCTGCCCGCGCCGATGACCTGAATATCAAAACGATGATCCCAGGCGCCCCGCAGATTGACGCCGAATCCTGGATCCTTATCGATTACAATTCTGGCAAGGTGCTGGCTGAAAACAACGCCGACTCCCGCCGCGACCCGGCCAGTCTGACCAAAATGATGACCAGCTATGTTATTGGTCAGGCGATGAAAGCGGGCAAATTCAAAGAGTCCGATCTGGTCACCGTCGGCAACGACGCCTGGGCCACCGGCAACCCGGTATTCAAAGGCTCTTCCCTGATGTTCCTCAAACCGGGGATGCAGGTGCCGGTTTCCCAGCTGATCCGCGGTATCAACCTGCAGTCCGGTAACGATGCCTGCGTGGCGATGGCCGACTATGTCGCCGGCAGCCAGGATGCCTTCGTCAGCCTGATGAACAACTACGTCAACGCCCTCGGCCTGAAAAACACCCATTTCCAGACCGTTCACGGCCTCGACGCTGACGGCCAGTACAGCTCGGCGCGCGACATGGCGCTGATTGGCCAGGCGCTGATCCGCGATGTGCCGAACGAATACTCGATCTATCGTGAGAAAGAGTTCACTTTCAACGGCATCCGCCAGCTGAACCGTAATGGCCTGCTGTGGGATAACAGCCTGAACGTCGACGGCATCAAAACCGGCCACACCGACAAAGCAGGCTACAACCTCGTCGCTTCCGCCACCGAAGGCCAGATGCGTCTGATCTCGGCGGTAATGGGCGGCCGGACGTTCAAAGGGCGTGAGTCGGAAAGCAAAAAACTACTGACCTGGGGCTTCCGCTTCTTCGAAACCGTCAACCCGATTAAAGCCGGCAAAGAGTTTGCATCCGAACCAGCCTGGTTCGGCGACAGCGATCGCGCTTCGCTGGGGGTGGATAAAGACGTCTACCTGACCATCCCGCGCGGCCGGATGAAAGATCTGAAAGCCAGCTACGTGCTGAATAACACTGAGCTGCATGCCCCGCTGCAGAAAAACCAGGTCGTCGGCACCATTAACTTCCAGCTGGATGGTAAAACCATTGACCAGCGCCCGCTGGTGGTGCTGCAGGAAATTCCGGAAGGTAATTTCTTCGGTAAAATTATTGATTACATTAAATTAATGTTCCACCACTGGTTTGGTTAAAAATCGAACGCTTGAAAGTGTGATTTCCATCCCCATATACTATTCATCCAAGTAACCTGATAACTCCCGCCCTTGGTGGGAGTTATTATTTTGTCGTAACACCGGAGCTGACATGAAAACCAAACTTAACGAACTGCTTGAATTCCCTACGCCATTTACTTACAAAGTAATGGGGCAGGCGTTGCCTGAGCTGGTTGATCAGGTGGTGGAAGTGGTACAGCGCCATGCGCCTGGTGATTACTCGCCGTCAGTAAAACCGAGCAGCAAAGGTAACTACCACTCGGTCTCCATCACCATCAACGCCACCCACATTGAACAAGTGGAAACGCTGTACGAAGAGTTAGGCAATATCGATATCGTTCGGATGGTGCTGTAACCCTTTCCCTGACCCGGCCGCCGTGCCGGGTCTTCTCATTCCCTTTCACACGGCTGTGATATACTCCCCGACCTGAATTCTCTCTTCCCGGCGGAGATGTTGTTTTGCAGCACAATAAAATTCTAATCCGGCAGCTTGGCCTGCAACCTTACGAACCCGTCTCGCAGGCGATGCATGAATTTACCGACGCCCGTGATGAAGATACCCTCGATGAGATCTGGCTGGTAGAACATCACCCGGTCTTCACCCAGGGTCAGGCCGGCAAAGCGGAACACCTGCTGGTGCCCGGTGATATTCCGGTGATCCAAAGCGATCGCGGCGGCCAGGTAACCTATCACGGCCCGGGACAGCAGGTAATGTACGTCCTGTTGAACCTCAAGCGCCGCAAGCTGGGGGTGCGTGAACTGGTGACGCTGCTGGAGCAAACGGTCGTCAATACCCTTACCGAATATGGGATTGAGTCGCACCCCCGCGCCGATGCCCCTGGCGTCTACGTCGGCGATCGCAAAATCTGCTCTCTGGGATTGCGGATCCGTAAAGGCTGCTCTTTCCACGGCCTGGCGCTCAATATCGCGATGGATCTGACGCCGTTTCTGCGTATCAACCCCTGCGGCTATGCCGGTATGGAGATGACGCAAATGCGCCAGTGGCTACCGGAAGCCACCCCGGAGACTGTCGCTCCGCGGCTGGTCGCCAATCTGCTGGCGCTGTTGAACCATCCCCCGCACGAATACCTGCCTCAGGGTTAAGCGGCAGATCAGCGCCCCGCTGACGGCGGGGGGCTGAACAAGTAACACATTATTTTTGCAATCAATTGTCACGCACGGCAACGCCGCGGGCCGCTATACTTGGCCTATCATTCCCAACCGGACTCATCGCGTGCCAGAGAATACGCCGCCGTCAGAATCTCCTGACAGACAGGACGAACGTTACGACCGTCAGATGTTTCGCATCCTGCGTAATATTGACCTCAATCTGTTGACCATCTTCGAAGCCGTGTATGTACACAAAGGTATCGTCAATGCCGCGAAGATACTCAATATCACGCCGTCGGCCATTAGCCAGTCAATTAACAAACTGCGGGCGCTGTTCCCCGATCCGCTGTTTATCCGCAAAGGCCAGGGCGTGACGCCCACCGCCTATGCCACCCACCTTCACCAGTACATCAGCCGCGGTATGGAGGCTTTCCTTAGCGCGCTGGATATCACCGGCAGCCCGGACCAGCAGCGGGTGATCACTATCGCCACTACGCCAGCCATGGGGGCGCTGCTGATGCCTTACCTGGCCAGCGCGCTGAAGCCGGCCTTTCCGCAGATCCTGCTGCACAACATCGCCCTTACCGACGCCGCGCGGCAGCTCGACCAGCGCCAGGTGGATCTGTTAATCGACACCCATCTGCACAGCGGTCAGGCGCTAAACCATCACGTGCTGTATCAGGATCGGGTGCAGATGTACTGCCGCGCTGGGCATCCTGCGCTTGACGGTCCACAAGATGAATCCGCCCTCGCGCAATACGAGTTTGCGCTGCTGCTGCCTGAAGGCCAGCGCTACCCTACGCTGCATCGTCGACTGCAGGAGGAGATGGGCGAGCGCCGCTGCGGTTTCAGCACCTTCAACCTGCTGACCCAGGCGGCAATGATCGCCGAGAGCGATATGCTGGGGCTAACCACCGAGCGCCTGTTCGCCATGGTATCCCGTCTCTGGCCGCTGCAAACCCTGGATGTTCCCTCCCTGCGGGAAGAACAGATTGATGTTGCGCTGCACTTCAATAAGCAGAGCGGGAAAGAGCCATTGCTGAAAGAGATCATTGAGACCGTGATCCAGGCGTTTAAGGCGTAGCGCACGGAAGGGAAAAGGATAAAACAACAACTATTTTACAATTTGCCGGGCAGGCAGGCTGCTTTCTGCCCCTTTTCAATGGTATACTGCCTGCTCTTGATTCAAAAATAGTTGATAATTGCAACATTTCATTGAATTAATTCGCTTTCCTTCGTGACTCGCAACTGGAACACGCACGCTATGAGTAAACCCATTGTGATGGAACGCGGTGTTAAGTACCGCGACGCCGATAAAATGGCCCTTATCCCGGTGAAGAACGTGGCAACTGAGCGTGAAGCTCTGCTCAGAAAACCGGAATGGATGAAAATCAAACTTCCGGCAGACTCGTCCCGTATCCAGGGAATCAAAGCAGCGATGCGTAAGAACGGCCTGCACTCCGTATGCGAAGAGGCCTCCTGCCCGAACCTTGCAGAATGCTTCAACCACGGTACCGCGACCTTTATGATCCTCGGCGCGATCTGTACCCGCCGTTGCCCATTCTGCGACGTCGCGCATGGCCGCCCGGTCGCGCCAGATGCGAACGAGCCACAGAAGCTGGCGCAAACTATCGCCGATATGGGGCTGCGCTACGTGGTGGTCACCTCGGTGGACCGTGACGACCTGCGCGATGGCGGCGCACAGCATTTTGCCGACTGCATCAGCGCCATTCGCGAGAAAAACCCGACGATTAAAATCGAAACGCTGGTCCCGGATTTCCGCGGCCGCATGGATCGCGCCCTGGAGATTCTGACGGTAACCCCGCCGGACGTCTTCAACCACAACCTCGAAAACGTACCGCGCCTCTATCGTCAGGTGCGTCCGGGCGCGGATTATAACTGGTCGCTGAAGCTGCTGGAGCGTTTTAAAGAAGCGCACCCGGAGATCCCAACAAAATCCGGTCTGATGGTGGGTCTGGGCGAAACCAACGACGAGATCATCGAAGTTATGCGCGACCTGCGCCGTCATGGCGTCACCATGCTGACGTTAGGCCAGTATCTGCAGCCGAGCCGTCACCACCTGCCAGTGCAGCGTTACGTTAGCCCGGAAGAGTTTGAAGAGATGAAAGCAGAAGCCATGGCGATGGGCTTCACCCACGCCGCCTGCGGCCCCTTCGTTCGCTCTTCCTATCATGCCGACCTGCAGGCTAAAGGGATGGAAGTTAAATAACCTGCCGCTTCTCCCGCTGCGTCACTTCCCGGCGCAGCGGCGCTCTCCGCTTCGCCTTCCCGTAACAATTAGTTGCATCTTTCCTGCGCGGCGTCGATAAAAACGACAAAGGCCGCAACGTAAACGTCGCGGCCTCTTCGCCGAACCTTCCGCATCCCGCCAGGGGACGCAGCCGGAGAATTACTCTTTATGAGAGAGCTTCTGCGCCGGTACTTCGTCTTCAGCGGTGGTTTTCTTCGCGCTATCGTCATCTTCGTTCATGGCCTTTTTAAAGCCCTTGATAGCCGAACCCAGGTCGCCGCCCAGCGTACGTAATTTCTTGGTACCAAACACTAAGATAATCAGTGCTGCAACTACCAGCAGTTTGGTAATACTAATCTCACCCATAGCTAACCTTCTTCTCTATACAAGCTGCGAATACGCCATCATACACGTATTTATCCGTCATATTGTAATCCACCTGTGCGCGGGCCGCGTGATTCAGCCCGAGGCCTCCCCTCCGGGAGTGAGCGCTGGGGTGTCCGTCCTGACGTGCACAGCGAATTATTGGGATAAACAATACGGGTATTTGGCGCGCGGACACAATAGCAATCTGTAACAAGGTGAATCAAGCCTTGTTTAAAAAAACGTCACAATAATTGCGGTGGCGCAAACCGTCGGTTCTGCAGCACCGGCAAACGCTCGCGAACCCGCGCAAGGTAGTCTGCGGAAATATCGGCATAGATCAGCTGCGGCTCGCTCCCCGCGCCCGCCACGGTGGTCCCCAGCGGATCGATGATGCGGCTCTGCCCGATGTTACGCGTCCCGCATTCGCCTGCCGCCACGACGTAGCAGGTCGTGTCCAGTGCGCGCGCCGCCAGCAGCGTCGCCCAGTGATGCTCTTTTTGCGGCCCTTTCACCCATGCGGTGGGCAGCACCAGCAGCTGCGCACCGTTCAGCGCCAGCGACAACGCCAGTTCCGGAAAACGCAGATCGTAACAGGTCATCAGGCCAACGCGAAATCCCGCCACCTCAATCACCGGGGGAATTTGCCGGCCGGGATCCACCCGCCGGGACTCCTGCATTGCGAAGGCGTCGTATAAATGAAGTTTGTGATAATGGGCAATGATTTTCCCTTCACGCAATACCACCAGCGTGTTGGTTGCTCTTCCCTCCCCCGACGGCACATGCAGCGTCAGGATCGTCGTCAGGCCGTTACGCGCGCTCTCGGCCAGCAGCAGCTGCAAAAACGCCCCATCCAGCGTTTGGGCCGATTTCACCGACAGATCCGGGTCGTTGTCATCACGTGCCAGCAACGCCTCCGGCAGCACCAGCAGCGCCGCCCCTTCACGCGCCGCCTGCTGCATCATCGCCACACAAGTGTGCGCATTCGTCTGCCATACTGGCGTGACGATAAACTGCCCTGCCGCTACCCGCATGTTTTTCTCCCGTCAGGTTATGAATAGCCAATTGCGCCCGTTGCGCGCTACACTTGACACTCTCTTACATCAAATAGCAGGAAACGACCGTGTTTCAACTTCTTTGCGCCGTTTTTATTGGCGGCGGCACCGGCAGCGTTTTGCGCTGGTGGCTCGGCATGAAGCTCAATCCTGTGCACCATGCTATCCCTATTGGAACGCTGACTGCCAACCTGTTAGGCGCCTTTGTGATCGGCGCCGGGCTGGCGTGGTTTAATCGACTGACCGGCATTGACCCGATGTGGAAGCTACTGATCACCACGGGTTTCTGCGGCGGGTTGACCACCTTTTCCACCTTCTCTGCGGAAGTGGTGTTTCTTCTGCAGCAGGGGCGAGTGAGCTGGGCGCTCCTCAACGTTGCGGTGAACTTGCTGGGTTCGTTTGCCATGACGGCTGTCGCCTTCTGGCTCTTCTCGCAAGCAGCCAGCCGCTAAAGGCGTAATCAACAGGCAAAAAAAAACCCGCTGTTTAGCGGGTTTTTATATTCTACTGACGCGTTGCTTACAGAGCGATTACGTTTGCAGCAGAAGGGCCTTTGGCACCGTTAGTGATTTCGAACTCTACGCGCTGACCTTCAGCCAGAGTTTTGAAACCGTTGGACTGGATTGCAGAGAAGTGTACGAATACATCTTTGCTGCCATCTTCCGGAGTAATGAAACCGAATCCTTTGGACTCATTAAACCACTTAACGTTACCTTTAATCTTAGACATCAAAATTACCTTTATATGAAAAATCGACACTAATGCTGTGTCGGGTATCAGTACACCAATTGTGGTACCTTTTGTCCAGTGCAACTTTGCTAAAAAGTGATAAAAGTCGCTATCTTTTTTAGTGGGTAACGCTTTAGTCCTTGTTTTTCCACAAGACGCCTCGCTTATCTCATTTATTGCTAAGACTTAGCGAATTAAAACTGTATGCGAGCCCAGGCGAAGTAAACGTTACCGTTATTGTAGGTGCCGGGAATGTAGGTCATCTGGAACGTTGCCGGACCGTAACCTATTGAAGCTAATGGCAAGATCACCGGAATCGGAATGTAGTTCCAGTTATCGCGCGCCGTCACCCCAAGGGTATAGCCGAGACCGAGGCGGAAGTTCTGATCCGTCAGCGGGCGCCAGGTTTTCTCCCAGCCGTAGCCGCCAATGGGCTCCCACTTATTGAAAGAGTCTTTAAACGCCATCAGGTACAGACCGTGCCAGTTCCCTTTCTCATCCCAGCGGGAGACGCCGAAACCGGCCCCCCACGGACGTTCGTTATACTTATCCGTCTTTTCCTTATCGTAGGCAAAGCGCGCGTGCCAGGTGATGGCTGGAACGTACAGATCATAGTGCTCTGGCTCATTCCAGGTCTGCGCAACGTTATTACTTAAGGTATGGTAACCTTCGCTAAGGGTCGATGAAAACGACGCGCTGGCGTTTCCGGACACCAATAACCATCCTAAAAAACCAAGAGAAAACAATGAAAAACGACGTAACATCAACACTTTTCTATTACCACTTTCATTTAAAAGCCACCTAAAATAGCAAAGATAGTCTCAATACAGGTTGAACGAAATAAGGCAAACTCCTGATTTTCTCCCGCTGACCATCAGAACCACTTAACTATCCATCTGGTGATTATATCCAGGCGTAACGGGGACGCGTAGTTCTTGTCGCTTTATTGATTTGCATCAGCGAGTTTCGTCCGTTTTTTCGGCACATTCGCACATTAAAATTTGGTGTGACGCTTTTTCACTACATATTCTTTGGGCTTAGGGGTAATAAATGCTGACGTTTATTGAGATCCTGATCGGGATCGTGGTCATTGTGGGCGTCGCCCGCTATATCATCAAAGGCTACTCGGCCACCGGGGTGCTGTTCGTCGGGGGCTTAATCTTATTGATCGTCAGCGCCCTGCTGGGACATAAAGTCTTACCAGGCAATACCGCGGGCACCGGTTACTCCGCCACTGACATTATTGAATACATTAAGATTCTCCTCATGAGCCGTGGCGGCGATCTGGGTATGATGATCATGATGCTGTGCGGCTTTGCCACTTATATGACTCATATTGGCGCCAATGATATGGTGGTGAAATTAGCCTCAAAGCCATTGCGCTATATCAATTCGCCCTATCTGCTGATGATTGCCGCCTACTTTGTCGCCTGCCTGATGTCACTGGCCGTCTCCTCCGCGACCGGCCTCGGCGTGCTGCTGATGGCGACCCTGTTCCCGGTGATGGTAAACGTCGGTATCAGCCGCGGGGCGGCGGCGGCCATCTGCGCCTCGCCGGCGGCGATTATCCTTTCGCCCACCTCGGGCGACGTCGTGCTGGCGGCCAAAGCGGCCGAAATGCCGCTGATCGACTTTGCCTTTAAGACCACGCTGCCGATCTCCATCGCCGCTATCATCTGCATGGCGATCGCCCACTTCTTCTGGCAGCGCTACCTGGATAAAAAAGAGAACATTTCCCACGAAATGCTCGACGTCAACGAGATCACCACCAACGCTCCGGCGCTGTACTCCATCCTGCCGTTTACGCCGATTATTGGCGTGCTGATCTTCGATGGCAAATGGGGACCGGAACTGCACATTATTACCATCCTCGTCGGCTGCATGCTGCTGGCGGCGATCCTCGAATTCCTGCGCGGGTTCAACACCAAAAACGTCTTCAGCGGACTGGAAGTCGCCTACCGTGGGATGGCTGACGCCTTCGCCGGCGTGGTGATGCTGCTGGTCGCCGCCGGCGTTTTTGCTCAGGGATTAAGCACCATCGGCTTCATCAATGGTCTGATCTCCATCGCCACCTCCTTCGGCTCGGCCAGTATTATTCTGATGCTGGTGCTGGTGATCCTGACCATGCTGGCGGCGATGACCACCGGCTCCGGCAATGCCCCGTTCTACGCCTTTGTCGAGATGATCCCCAAGCTGGCGCACTCCTCCGGTATCAATCCGGCCTATCTGTCGATCCCGATGCTGCAGGCCTCAAACCTTGGCCGCACAATATCGCCAGTCTCTGGCGTGGTGGTGGCCGTCGCCGGGATGGCGAAGATTTCCCCGTTCGAAGTGGTCAAACGCACCTCGGTGCCGGTGATGGTTGGCCTGCTGGTGGTGATCGTCGCGACCGAGATCCTCGTCCCCGGCAGCGCGGTCCACTAATGGTCTAACCACGTGAAAAGGCGCCAGCAGGCGCCTTTTTTATGCTTTAATAACACCCCGTTATCTTTTGCCATCCACAATCAGGAATAAACATGTTCAGGAAGGAATTCGCCGCGCTTGCCCTTGTGCTTACCGCCACTCAGGCCGGCGCTGAACCGCTCACCGCGACGCGATACGCTGATTTTGACCGCTATGTCCTGGCCCTCTCCTGGCAAACCGGATTCTGTCAGAGCATGTATGACCGTAACCGCAACGAACCGGAAGAGTGTCGCCTGCAGCAGGAAACCGCGAATAAAGCCGATTTTCTGACCGTGCATGGCCTGTGGCCCGGGCTGCCAAAGTCCATTGCCGCGCGCGGAGTGGATGAACGACGCTGGATGCGCTACGGCTGCGCCACGCGCCCGGTGCCCGACATGCCGGAGGTGAAAGCGAACCGCAAATGTCAGGCGGCGGAGACCGGGTTGTCGCTGGAGATGGCCAACAAACTGAATAGCGTGATGCCGGGCGCGGGCGGCACCTCCTGCCTCGAACGTTACGAATACGCCAAACATGGCGTCTGCTTCGGCTTCGATCCCGACAGCTATTTTGGCGCCATGGTGCGCCTGAATGGAGAAATTAAGCGCAGCCCGGTAGGCGATTTCCTTGCCAAACACTATGGCCAAACCGTTAGCCGCTCCGACTTCGACGCCGCTGTGGCCCGCGCCTGGGGTCCGCAGAGCGTGAAGGCGTTTAAATTAACCTGTAACGGTAATCCGGCCTATTTGACCGAGATGCAAATCTCGCTCAACGCCGCGACCATCAATGCCCCGCTGGCCACTTCCGCCTTTTTGCCTCAGCCTCACCCAGGTAACTGCGGCGCGCAGTTTATCCTCGATAAGGTTGGCCACTAGCGCGACGAGGCGTGCTGACCAGAAAACGTCGTTCGCCGGGGGTCGTTGCGCGCTGATTGTGCGTTTCATCACTTCAAACTGCCGGCAACTCTCAGTATGATGGGAGAACCTTAACCCTTGCCTTTTTCGGCGAGGGTTTTCTTTTACGGACAGGTTCCTGGATAACATGGAGTATGCAATGACCAGACCCGCAATCATCATTAACGAACTGGATGCCGAACGTATCGACAGGCTGCTGGAGCAGCCAGCTTTCGCCAGCTCGCCGGTTGCCGATGCCCTGAACGACGAGCTCGACCGCGCGCAAATGCTGGCGCCGGAAGCGATGCCGCACGATGTCGTCACCATGAACAGTACGGTTAAATTTCGCGATTTAACCAGCGGCGAAGAGCGCGTGCGGACGCTGGTGTTTCCGTCGCAGGTGACCGACAGCGCCAGCCAGCTCTCGGTCCTCGCGCCGGTGGGCGCCGCTCTGCTCGGCCTCAAGGTCGGCAGCACCATTCACTGGGAGCTGCCGGGCGGGGCGTCGACGCACCTGGAAGTGCTGGCGCTGCTGTACCAGCCGGAAGCCGCTGGCGAATTCCACCGCTAATCTCCGCTGCCTGAGGCGTATCGCGCTTTATTCAGAGGATGTCCACACATCCTCTTTCTGCTGTCTTGCCCCCCGCTAACCTTTTTTTACGCTTTGCGCCTGCCTGACTGACAGTTTTGCGACCTGAATGACACAATATCCGCATATAATATGTTGATATAGACGCAAACGAACAAGGAGGATTGCATATGTATAAGACTATCATTATGCCGGTTGATGTCTTTGAGATGGCGCTGAGCGATAAAGCCGTCCGGCACGCGGAGTTTCTGGCCCAGCAGGACGGGGTGATCCATCTGCTCCACGTATTACCCGGTTCAGCGAGCTTCACCATGAGCCGGTTTACCGCCGACCTGCGGCGTTTTGAGGAGCATCTGCAGCATGAGGCGGAAACCCGCCTGCAGACCATGGTCAGCCATTTCAGCATTGACCCCTCACGTATCAAGCTGCATGTGCGTTTCGGCAGCGTGCGCGACATGGTCAACGAACTGGCCAGTGAAATAAACGCCGACGTGGTGGTGATTGGCTCACGCAATCCCTCCATCAGTACCCACCTGCTGGGATCCAACGCCTCGAGCGTCATCCGTCATGCCCATATCCCGGTGATGGTCGTCAGGTAAGGGTGAGGAAAAAGAGCATAAAAAAAGAGGCTACCCCAGGGTAGCCTCTTGGTTATGCAGGTCTATTGTCTGACTTGTTATGCGGTTTTCGTGCGGATCAGGTAGTCAAAGGCGCTCAGCGACGCTTTCGCCCCCTCCCCTGCCGCGATAATAATCTGCTTGTACGGCACAGTGGTGCAGTCACCGGCGGCGAATACGCCTTTGACGTTGGTTTCGCACTTCGCATCGATGATGATCTCACCCATACGGTTACGCTCAACCGCGCCTTCCAGCCAGGTGGTGTTAGGCAGCAGGCCGATCTGCACGAAAATCCCCGCCAGCGCGACATGATGCTCATCGCCGCTCACCCGGTCACGGTACTGCAGACCGGTGACCTTACTGCCGTCGCCTTTCACTTCCGTAGTCTGCGCATTGAGAATGATATCGACATTCTTCAGACTGCGGACTTTGTCCTGCAGCACCTGGTCGGCCTTCATCTCCGGTGCGAATTCCAGCAGGGTCACGTGCTCCACGACGCCCGCAAGGTCGATAGCCGCTTCCACGCCGGAGTTACCGCCGCCAATTACCGCCACGCGTTTGCCCTTAAACAGCGGACCGTCGCAGTGTGGGCAGTAGGTTACGCCCTTGGTGCGATACTGATCTTCGCCAGGTACGTTCATATTGCGCCATTTCGCCCCGGTGGCAATGATGACGCTGCGCGCCTTCAGCACCGCGCCGGAGGCGGTTTCGATCTGGTGCAGGCCGCCCTCTGTCGCCGCCGGCGTCAGTTTGGTCGCGCTCTGGGAGTCGATCACATCGACGTTATAGTCGCTAACGTGCGCTTTCAGGGCCCCGGCCAGCTTCTGGCCTTCGGTTTTCGGCACCGAAATGTAGTTTTCGATATCCACGGTATCCAGCACCTGGCCGCCGAAGCGTTCGCCCATCAGGCCGGTACGAATCCCTTTACGCGCAGAGTAAACCGCGGCCGCCGCGCCGGACGGGCCGGAACCGACGATCAGCACATCGTAAGCGTCACGCTGATTCAGCTCTTCCGCTGCGCGTTTTTCCGCACCGGTGTCCACTTTGGCGACGATTTCCGTCAGCGTCATCCGTCCCTGACCAAACTCCTGGCCGTTCATGAACACCGCCGGCACACCCATCACGTTGCGCTCGGTGATCTCATTCTGGAACGTCCCGCCGTCAATCGCCGTATGTTTGATACGCGGGTTGAGCACCGCCATCAGGTTCAGCGCCTGGACCACGTCCGGGCAGTTATGGCAGGAGAGCGAGTAGTAGGTTTCAAACTCAAAGTCGCCATCGATATCGCGGATCTGCTCCAGCAGAGACTGGGCCTCTTTCGACGGATGACCGCCGGTCCACAGCAGCGCCAGCACCAGCGAGGTAAACTCGTGGCCCAGCGGGGAGCCCGCAAAGCGTGGGCCCTGGTCGGAACCTGGGTTAGTAATCAGGAACGATGGCTTGCGTACCGCCAGCGTGTTGTCTTCTTTAAAGGTGACTTTGTCTGACAGTTCAGCAATTTCAGCCAGCAGTTCCCTGATTTCTGCCGATTTAGCGCTGTCATCCAGCGTGGCAATCAGCTCAACAGGCTTAGTCAGCTTCTCAAGATAGGCCTTGAGCTGGGTTTTCATGTTGGTGTCGAGCATTGTTATCTCCTGGGCTTAAAACATCATCATGCAAGCGGCCTTGTCAGGCTGCCTGAATGCGCTTGCATCATGGTGTTGGAATAAAATGGGCGCCAAAGCGCCCTGATAATCTACGCATTTTCCTGAGCATTTCGCGCCAGAGCAAGGCGGCTAGCCTGAGAATCCCCGGGAGCTTACACCTGTAAGTGACCGGGGTGAGCAGGCAACGCCAACGCCGCTATAGCGTGAAAGGCGACGGAAATTTAGATTTTACCGACCAGGTCCAGAGATGGAGCCAGCGTCGCTTCGCCTTCTTTCCATTTCGCCGGGCACACTTCGCCTGGGTGGGAAGCAACATACTGCGCCGCTTTGATTTTACGCAGCAGGTCAGACGCATCACGGCCGATACCTTCAGCGGTAACTTCGATTGCCTGGATGATACCCTGCGGGTCAACCACGAAGGTGGCGCGGTCAGCCAGACCTTCATCTTCACGCATGTTGTCGAAGTTACGGGTCAGGGCGCCAGTCGGGTCGCCAATCATCGCGTATTTGATTTTCGCGATGGTTTCAGAGCTGCTGTGCCACGCTTTGTGGGTGAAGTGGGTATCGGTAGAAACAGAGTAAACGTCTACGCCCAGCTTCTGCAGTTCTTCGTAATGGTCAGCCACGTCGCCCAGTTCGGTCGGGCAGACGAAGGTGAAGTCAGCCGGATAGAAGAAGAAGACGCTCCAGCGGCCTTCGGTGTCTTTCTCGGTGACTTCGATGAATTCACCATTTTTGAATGCCTGGTTTTTGAACGGTTTGATTTTGGTGTTAATTAAGGACATCTATACTTCCTCCGTGTTTTCGTTGAGGTCTAAGTTAACGAATTTTTCCTGACCCGACCAATGCGTTTACATTATCGAATCAATAAGCGTTATCTAACAACCGGAACAAGACAACTTTGTGAACCTGGCGACGCGTTCAGCGCTGTTCGCTGTTTTTCGCATCATTTGCCGCGACAAAAGTAAAAAGGCCACCTTTTCAGGCGGCCCCGTTACCTGAAATACCCGAAGGTAGGTTCAGCGCCAGTCAGACTGGCTATGTGTTGCGCTCTACATTACCTTAATGTAACAGCATCCAGGATTACATCACCCACGCCAGGAAAGGGCAATCCGTCGTTCTGCTGATCCTGCCTATAACTGTAATAGGTTTGGCAATCTTTCTTCCTTTCCTGCTGATTTTACAAGGAATACTCATGTTAAAACGTCTGCTGTTGCTCAGCCTTTTGCCTTTTTGCAGCTATGCGGAAGAACTACCCGCCCCGGTAAAAGCTATTGAAAAACAAGGCATTACCATCATCAAACCCTTTGACGCGCCGGGGGGAATGAAAGGCTGGCTGGGTAAATACCAGGATATGGGCGTCGCCATCTACCTCACGCCAGACGGCAAACATGCCATTTCCGGCTATATGTATGACGAGAACGGCAACAACCTCAGCGAGCAGTTGTTTCAAAAAGAGCTCTACACGCCGGCGGGACAAGAGATGTGGAAGAAGATGGCCAGCGCCCACTGGCTGCAGGATGGCAACAAAGACGCCCCCATCGTGCTGTATGTCTTTGCCGATCCCTTCTGCCCTTACTGCAAACAGTTCTGGCAGCAGTCCCGTCCCTGGGTAGACGCCGGTAAAGTGCAGATCCGCACCCTGCTGGTGGGCGTGATCAAGCCGGAGAGCCCGGTCACTGCCGCAGCGATTCTCGCCAGTAAAGATCCGGCGAAAACCTGGCATGATTACGAGCAATCGAACGGCAAAATGGCCCTGACGATCCCAAAGGCTATCCCGCCCGAGAAAATGAAAATGCTCAACGTCAATCAGCAGCTGATGGACGATCTGGGGGCCAACGTCACGCCAGCCATTTATTATATGAATAAGGACAATATGCTGCAGCAGGTGGTCGGCCTGCCGGATAAAGAGAAGCTACAAATTATGATGGGTGAAAAGAAATAATCTTATTGTGGAGTGGCGCCAGACAACAACCACCGCTGGCGCCGCTATCGACAATAAGATATATTAAGCAAAGCTTAATATTACTGGCCAAAAATAAATTCACACCACGCATATTAAGCCATTCAACATTCTTATTATGAATATTTCAATTCGCACTGATAATACACAGGACTTCATTAATGGCAAATCTTTACGACCTGAAAAAGTTCGATTTAAACCTATTGGTTATTTTTGAGTGTATATATCAACATTTAAGCATCAGCAAAGCGGCGGCGACGTTATTTATCACCCCGTCGGCGGTGAGTCAGTCATTGCAGCGTCTGCGCCAACAATTAAATGATCCGCTATTTGTTCGGGTCGGGAAAGGCATGACGCCCACCACCGCCTCCGTCAATCTTCATTATCATCTGCAACAAAACCTTGAACAACTGGAAAAAACAATCAATCTCAATAAACGCACCGAACTGCGAAAGCGTATTGTGATATATGGCCCGCCGCTCTTCTGTTCAGTAAACAGCCATTTTATGATTAACCAGCTCTGTCATCAGGCTAATTTACAGATTGAACACCATAACCTAACCACCACGGAATCGGCGGAGGAGTTGCTGGCGTATCGCCAGGCGGATCTGGTATTCACCCGAATGCCCATCAACAACCGCGCTACTATTTGTCAGCCCTATAAGACGGTGCAGACGCTGGCGTTGTGCCGGAGGGACCATCCGCGGCGTGAGGAACTCACATCCGTTGAAGCGCTGGCGCAGGAGTTTTTTACCCACTACATCACCAACGATCCCGTGATTCAGCGCGTTCAGCAGAGCAGCATGCCGTGGCTGAACCCGAACAATATCGCCTTTCGCAGTGACTCGTTTATGACCATCCTTAATATGATCAGTAAAACTGACTTAATTGGCTTCGTTCCTTCCTATTTATTTGATTTTATTTCACCCACTATGCAGCTTCACGTCATCAATATAGACAATCTCTTCCCGGACATCACAATATATATTAACCACCATCATTCATCTTCGCAGAATCATTTCTTATCTGAATTAATCAGCATTCTAATGAATGATAGAGTAGCATCACAACCACAAATTAATAACAATGGATAACATATCCACTATTTACCCCACATTGCCCGAATAAAAAAACGACCATTAAACTCCCGGCCCACATCGTTTATACTGACCAAATGGGAATATCTCGTATTAAAGGATTAATGGTCATGTCGTTTATCAAATATCCCTTACCGGAGTCGGTGCTGCAGGCGACGGAGCAGCGGATCCAATGGGTTCTGGATAATTTTTCACGCGTTTGCGTCTCTTTCTCTGGCGGAAAAGACTCCACCGTTATGCTGCATTTAACCGCGCAGGCAGCTCGGTTACAGGGCAAGAAAATCAGCGTACTGTTTATTGACTGGGAAGCACAGTTCTCTTGCACCATCGCCCACTGTGAAAAACTGCGCGCCCTGTATCAGGATGTCATCGACACCTTTTACTGGGTCGCCCTGCCGCTCACAACCCAAAATGCCCTGACGCAGTATAAGCCGCAATGGCAATGCTGGGAGCCCGGAACCCGCTGGGTCCGCCAGCCGCCGCCAGGGGCGATCGCCCACCCGGATTATTTCCCCTTCTACCAACCCGGAATGAGCTTTGAGGCCTTCGTCAGCCATTTTGCCGAGTGGTTTTCCCAGCGGCGGCCCGCCGCCGTGCTGGTGGGCATTCGGGCTGATGAGTCGCTGAATCGCTTTATGACCATCTCTTCCCAGCGCAAACAGCGCTTCGCCGACGATAAACCGTGGACCACCTCGGCGCCGGGAGGGCACGCCTGGTACATCTATCCGCTCTATGACTGGAAAACCGCCGATATCTGGACCTGGTTTGCCAAAAGCGGCCAGCCCTATAATCCGCTGTACGATCTGATGTATCAGGCCGGAGTGCCGCTGCGCTACATGCGCATCTGCGAACCCTTCGGTCCGGAGCAGCGCCAGGGGCTGTGGCTGTACCATGTGCTGGAGCCGGAACGCTGGGCCGCGATGTGTCAGCGGGTCAGCGGCGCGCACAGCGGCGGCGTCTATGCCGGGCATGACAATCAGTTCTACGGTCACCGAAAAATCGACAAACCCGACCATTTGACATGGAAAAGCTATGCTCTTTTCCTGCTCGACAGCATGCCGGAAACCACCGCCGAGCACTATCGCAATAAAATCGCCGTCTACCTGCGCTGGTATCAGAAAAAAGGGATGGAAGATATTCCCGACACCCAGCCCGGGGACATTGGCACAAAGGATATCCCCTCCTGGCGACGAGTCTGCAAAGTGTTGCTCAATAACGACTACTGGTGCCGTCAGCTCTCGTTCAGTCCGACCAAAAGCAGCCACTATCAGCGCTACCGAAAACGTATGGAAAAACATCGTCAACAATGGGGGATATTATGCAACAACAACTAACGCAGGCGCTGGACGCTTTCCTGCAAACGCTGGATGATGAAGCGCGCATCGAGGCTATCAACGCGTTTCGCCATGTGCTCCACCAGCGCAGCCCCTTCCGCTCCCAGCCGGTTGACTGCGTGCTGTGGGTCAAACAGGAGCAGGTCGCCCCCAATGACTACAATCCGAACAACGTGGCGCCGCCGGAAAAACGTCTGCTGCAGACCTCGCTGGAAGCCGATGGCTTTACCCAGCCGGTGGTGGTCATCCGCCAGGGTCCGCAGGCGTATACCATTGTCGATGGTTTTCACCGTCATGAACTGGCCTGCAGCAAAGCGTCATTGAAAAATGCCCTGCATGGCTATCTGCCGGTGACCTGTCTGCCGAATGAAACCGCCTCCCGCGATGGGCTGATGGCGGCAACCATACGCCACAACCGGGCGCGGGGACGTCACCAAATCCACGCCATGTCGGAGATTGTGCGCGAGCTGACCCGGCTCGGCTGGACACCGCAAAAGATCGGCAAAGAGTTGGGGATGGATGCCGATGAGGTACTGCGTCTGAAGCAAATCAGCGGCCTGACGGAAATGTTCGCCGGCCGCCAGTTCTCTCAGGCATGGACCATTAAATAACTATAGCTGGCACAAACGCGCCGCCGCGGCCAGCAGGGTCTCCGGTTGTTTAGCGAAGCACAAGCGGATCAGCTTGTGCGGGAACGGGCCGGCGCAGAAGACGGAGAGCGGGATCGCCGCCACCCCAACCTCTGTCGTCAGCCAGCGGCAGAAGCTCACGTCGTCAAGATCGGAGAGGGCGCTGTAGTCCGCCAGCAGGAAGTAGGTGCCCTCACAGGGCAGGAGTTCCAGTCGGCTGGGGCGCAGCGCCTCAATAAACAGATCGCGGCGTTCACGATAAAACGCCGGCAGCTCGAGATAGTGCTCTGGCGCCTCGCGCAGCATATCGGCGATCGCCAGCTGCGCCGGGGTATTCACCGAGAAGGTCAGATACTGATGAACCTTACGCAACTCCGCGCTGATGGCCGCCGGGGCCACGCAGTAGCCAACCTTCCAGCCGGTCATATGAAAGGTTTTGCCAAACGAAGAGACTGCTACCGCCCGCTCGCGCAACTGCGGATGCGCCAGCACGCTGGCGTGGCCGTCTTCGGCAAAGTTGATATGCTCATAGACCTCGTCGCTGAGAACATAGATTTCGCGTTCGGCTATCGCCTGCCACAGGGCGGCAAAATCCTCGCGTTGCCAGACCGTGGCCGAGGGGTTGTGCGGGGTATTGAGGATCACCAGCCGGGTTTTGTCGCTCAGCGTCGCGGCAAACTGCTGCCAGTCGACGCGAAAATGCGGCGGCTGGAGCGCAATACGGCGTAATTCGCCGCCGGCCAGCGCCACCGCGGGGGCATAGCTGTCGTAGCTGGGATCGAAACAGACCACCTCATCCCCACGGCGCACCAGGGCGGTGATCGCCGCGTACAGGGCCTCCGTCGCCCCGGCGGTGACCGTGATATCGCTGTTGACGTCGGGTCGATATCCATACAGCTCCGCCGTCTTGTCAGCGATCGCCTCGCGCAGCGCCGGCACGCCGGTCATCGGGGCATACTGGTTCGCCCCCTGCGCCACGTGGTACGCCAGACGCTCCTGAAGATAGCGCGGGCCGTCAAAATCGGGAAAGCCCTGAGACAGGTTGATGGCCTGATGCTGCTGGGCCAGGGCGCTCATCTGGGTAAAAATGGTGGTACCGAGCGCCGGGAGTTTACTCTCTGGAATCAACGGGTTATTGCTCATTCTTGTTTTACCGATTGTAATGCTGTTGTTGAAGCCACTATAACACGATGTTAATATTTGGCAATCAAGACGCTTAGACGTCTAAATGCTAATGTTATTCCACGCTACGCCCACTCTGGAGAAACCATGATCCGCGCCATCGTGACCGACATCGAAGGCACTACCAGCGATATCCGCTTCGTGCATAACGTGCTGTTCCCCTACGCCCGCGAACGACTGGCCGGCTTTGTGACCGCTCAACAGCACGCTGAGCCGGTGAGAACGATTCTCGACAACTTGCGCCGAGAGACAGACTCCCCCGCCGCCAGCACCGCCGACCTGATTGCTACCCTCTTCGCCTTTATGGACGAAGACCGTAAATCCACTGCGCTGAAGGCACTCCAGGGGATCATCTGGCGCGATGGCTACCTCAACGGCGACTTTACCGGCCATCTCTACCCGGACGTGCTGCCGGCGCTGGAGAAGTGGAAAGCACAGGGCATTGATTTGTATGTATATTCTTCTGGCTCCGTGGCAGCGCAGAAATTGTTATTTGGCTACAGCGATGAAGGTGATATTACTCATCTGTTTACGGGCTATTTCGATACCCTGGTAGGCGCTAAACGCGAAGCGCAGTCCTACCGCAACATTGCTGAACACCTGGGCCACGCCCCCGGGGCCATCCTGTTCCTGTCGGATATCCATCAGGAACTCGACGCCGCCGAAGCCGCGGGGTTGCGCACTGTCCAGTTGGTACGCGGCGATCGCGACCCGGCAAGCCACCACCCTCAGGTTCAGCGTTTTGACGACATTCATCCGGAGCAGATCCCAGCATGAGCGCATTAACCCTATTTTCTGTGACCGATCCGCAAACGCCGGTCTGGCACAGCACCGACGCCAAAGCGATTCAGGAGCAGCTTAACGCCAAAGGCGTCCGTTTCGAACGCTGGCAGGCCGACCGCGACCTCGGCGCAGACCCCAGTGCAGAAACGGTGATTGCCGCCTATCAGCATGCGATTGACAAACTGGTCGCCGAAAAGGGCTATCAGAGCTGGGACGTCATCAGCCTGCGCGCCGATAACCCGCAGAAAGAGGCGCTGCGGGAAAAATTCCTGAATGAGCACACCCATGGCGAAGACGAGGTTAGGTTTTTTGTCGAGGGCGCCGGTCTGTTCTGCCTGCACATTGGTGACGAGGTGTTCCAGGTGCTGTGCGAAAAGAACGATCTGATTTCGGTTCCTGCCCACACTCCGCACTGGTTTGATATGGGATCAGAACCGAACTTCACCGCCATTCGCATTTTTGATAACCCGGAAGGCTGGATCGCCCAGTTTACCGGCGACGATATCGCCAGCGCCTACCCACGGCTGGCGTAACGTCGTCCTGTCATCCATTACCGCCTGGTCAGGAGCCTTAAACTGCCTGGCCCGCGCTTTCCCGGAGGCGGCGCATACTGCGCCTTCTCCGGGCTACCCGCCCCGCCGCCGGCGATCCTCCCACGCTTAAACCGCAATAAACTTCGGCGGGTCAAAGGCGGTGATCGGCGGCAATTCCTCTCGCCACGGGGCGATTTCCACCCAACAGCTCTGGGCGCTACAGCCCTGCCCCAGGCGCGAACTGCCGCGATCCTCGGTTAACACGTTGGGATTACCGTGCTTATCGAGGGTTCCTTTTTCATTCGGATCCAGAGGGTCATACCAGGCGCCGGTGGACATCTGTACCACCCCCGGCAAAATCTGTTCACTCAAATGCACGCCCGCCAGAATCGCCCCGCGGTCGTTATACACCTTCACCACGCTGCCTTCGCGGATGTCTCTTGCCTGCGCGTCCCGCGGATGCATCCACAGCGGCTCGCGTCCCTGAATTTTCGTCGCCAGACTGACGCTGCCGTGATCATACTGGCTGTGCAGGCGGGCGCGTGGCTGACTGGAGAGCAGATGAAGCGGCCAGCGCGCCGCCTCCAGTCGTTGCCGGGCAGCCTCTTCCTCATCCCACCAGGGATGGCCAGGGCATTCGCGATAGCCAAACCCGGCGCCGGTAGAGGAAAAGAGTTCAATCTTGCCAGAGGGCGTGGAAAGCGGATAGCGCTGCGGATCGGCGCGAAAATCGGCGAGAAAGACCTGCGGCCGCTCCGGCGCAGTGTACTCCAGCACCCCTTGCTGCCAGAAATCCTCGAACGAGGGCAGCGCAATGCCCTCCTCCTGCGCCCGCGGCCTTGACTCCTCATAGAGATGGCGCAGCCACTGCCCGGCGTCCCGCCCCTCGCTGAACAGTTCTCCGAAGCCCAGCCGCCCGGCAAGATCGAGGAAAATAGCGTAATCATCACGCGCCTCGCCCACCGGCGGGATCTGCGCGCTCATGGCAATCATAAATCCGTCATGACCGCCGCTGCCGATATCCTCTCGCTCCAGCGAGGTGGTAGCCGGCAGAACGATGTCAGAGAATTTGGCCTGCGCGGTCCAGTACTGCTCATGCACCACCACCGTCTCCGGACGGCGCCAGGCCTCGCACAGTCGGTTAATATCCTGGTGATGGTGAAACGCATTGCCTCCGGCCCAGTAGACCAGACGGATGTCGGGATAATGCAGCAGCTGACCGTCGAACTCATAGGCTTCTCCCGGGTGCAGCAGCATATCGGACAGCCGCGCCACCGGGATAACGCTGTCCACCGCATTTTCGCCGGCGGGCAAGCGCGGGCCGGAAAACGCTTTTCGCACCGCCCCCGCCAGGTTGGTACAGGCATAGCCAAACCCGAGGCCGCCGCCCGGCGTGCCGATCTGTCCCAGCAGCGCGGTCAGGGCCACCGTCGCCCAGTAGGCCTGCTCCCCCTGACGGGCGCGCTGGATGGACCAGGAGATATTCACCATCGTCCGGTGGCGGGCCATCTCCCGCGCCAGCTCGGCGATGCGCTGGGCGTCAAGGCCGGTAATTGCCGCCGCCCACGCCGGTGTTTTCGCTATGCCGTCATGCTCGCCCAACAGATAAGCGCGGTAAGGGGCAAACCCGACGGTATGGCTGGCGATAAACGCCTGGTCGTAGAGGGACTCAGCGATCAGCACATAGCTCAGCGCCAGCAGCAGTGCGGTATCGGTGCCCGGCCGAATGGCCAGCCACTCGGCGTCGGGCACCGCGCTGAGGTCATTGCGCACCGGACTGATATTAATAAACCGCGTGCCGTTGGCCTGCATCTTATCCAGCCAGTACGGCAACATATGGTCATTGGCGCCGCCGCCGTTGACCTGGGCATTGCGCAGCGGCAGGCCGCCAATCGCGACAAACAGCTGACACTCCCGCGCCAGCTCGGAAAAATGGGTATGCTGACGATGCAGCGGGCTCAGCGGCCCAAGGATATGCGGCAGAATACGCTCGCCCGCGGCGCTGCTATAGGTATTGGTGCTGGCGGTATACCCGCCAAAGCCCTTAAGAAAACGGTGCAGCTGGCTCTGCGCATGGTGAAAGCGCCCGGCGCTGGCCCAGCCGTAGGAGCCGCCGTAAATCGCCTCATTGCCGCAGCGCGCCTTGACCGAGCGCAGCTCGCGAGCCACCAGGTCCAGGGCCACCTCCCAGCTGACTTCGACAAAGGGCTCCTTGCCTCGCCCTTCTCGTGACGCCGGCCCGTGCTGCAGATAGCCGGCGCGTACCGCCGGGCGACGAATGCGCGTTTGGCTGGTCACCGCGTCGGGGAGCGACTGACCGATGCGTGAAGGGCTTTTATCCCAGGGCACCGGCTTAACCGCCACGATCTCGCCCTCGCGGCTCTCCACCTGCCAGGTTCCCCAATGCATCACCGTATAATTATGCTGTTTCTTCATAGCGCCCGCGTTCTTCTCAGCCTCAGGTTCGTTAAAATAAAGCGGGGAAATGCGGTAATATTGCTTACCCGGCCAGACATTGCGCTGCTAAAAAAAGCTTTAGCCCGCGCAATCTTCTCTTTTTCACTGTAGATGCCGTATTTCCCATACACTCATAATAAACAGAAAATTGTCTTTATCTGCTAAATAAACACGGAACAAGCCAAAAATAAAACCACAAAATAAAAAGGCCTATCCGCCATCATGAAATATTTTCAGGTTCTTCATGACAAAATAAACTTTTTCTCTGGCGTTTCCGCGATATAACATTGCCGGCATAACTTAGACTTATTTTGTATTTGAGGTGGCGAGGTGCTTCTTGTCATGCTACCGGTCCGCAACCACCTTCATCACAGGATCATAATAACAATGTCGCAGAAGAGAAAATTATTGCCTGCCGCGCTGGGACTGCTTTCCCTTGCCTCGCTGAGCGTCACTGCCGCGGACGCCCTCTCCTTACAGGGAAAAACCATTGGCGTTGCTGTAGTAGGCACCCAGCATTTCTGGGATCGCGAAGCTTTTAAAGGCGCGACAGAGGAAGTGGAGAAACTGGGGGGCAAAGTCATTGGCGTCGATGGCGGCCGCGATAATCAGGTGCATGCCAATAATCACGATATTTTACTGTCACGCAAGGTGGACGCGGTAATTAGTATTCTCGGCGACAGCGCCGTCGAACCCAAATTTAAAGCATTGCGTGATGCCGGTATCCCGGTATTTACCGTAGATCATGTTTCACAATATTCGGTCAATAATACCACCTCCGATAACTACACTCTGGGCTCCACCATCGGTCGCTACATGGCAGACGAATTAGGCGGTAAAGGTAATGTGGCCGTATTTAACGCGTTCTCCAGCGCGCTGCGTATTTGCGGAATTCGTTACGATCAGTGGAAATATGTCCTTAAGGATTACCCGGATATTCATATTATCCAGCCCGAGCTCGCGGAACAGTTCGCCAACTCGCCGGAAGACGCGCGGAAGAAAACCCTCGAATTACTCAGCCAGTATCCGAAAGGCAAACTGGACGCCATCCATGTCGCCTGCTGGGATCAACCGGCCATCGGTATCGTCCAGGCGCTGGAAGAGACCGGCCGTGATAAGGACGTGAAAGTGACGGCCATCGACGCCGGTCCGGAAACGCTGGAGATCATGGCGGAGCCCGGCAGTCCCTTCGTGGCTAACGTCGCGCAGCAGCCGCATCTGATCGGCCAGACCTCCGCCGACAACGTGGCCCGCTACTTTGCCGGTCAGAAACTGCCGGTGCAAACCTTTATCCCGGTGATACCGGTGAAAGGTCCGCAGGAAGCGAAAGCGGTGTATAAACAGTTGGGATACGGCGAACTGCAGTGATAAATCAACACCCTGGCGGGGAGCGCCCCGCCGCGGGTCTGGTCATGGACCAGATCGGCAAACGTTTTGCCAGCGTAATGGCGCTTAATGCGGTTACCCTGCGCCTCAATCCGGGGGAGATTCATGGCCTGATTGGCGAGAACGGCGCCGGTAAATCGACGCTGATCAAGATCCTCGCCGGCGTTTATCAGGCCGACAGCGGCAGCGCGACCCTCGACGGTCGCCCGCTGCCCCTCGGCAACCCGGCAGCCATCGAAGCCGCCGGCATCCGCGTTATCCACCAGGAGCTCAATCTGATCCCGCACTTTACCGTCGCGGAATCGGTGTTTCTGGGCCAGGAGTATCGCACCCGCTGGGGGGCGCTGGATCGCCGACGGATGAAGGCCGCCACGGCGCAATTTTTCCAGCAAAACTGGCAGTTGGCGATCGACCCCGAACGCCTGGTGCGAGACCTGAGCCTGGCCGAGCGCAAGCTGGTGCAGATTGCCCGCGCGCTAATCGACGGCGCGGCGCGGCTGGTGGTGTTCGACGAGCCCACCGCCCCCCTCGAGGCCCAGGAGGCCAGTCTGGTCACCTCCGCCATCCTGCGTCTGCGCGACCAGGGGATTGCCATTCTGTATATTTCCCACTACCTCAATGAGATAGCCAGCTTCTGCGACCGCGGCACTGTGCTGCGCAACGGGGAAGTGGTCGGTTACCCCGACCGCGACCTGCTGCAGAATACCGAGGCGCTGATCGCCATGATGGTCGGCCGGGAAATCGACCAGCTGTATACTCCGCGCCAGCGCCCGGCGGCAGACAACGGGGAGACTCCGCTGCTCTCGGTGCGCCAGCTGAGCGACGGACGGCAGCTGCAGGATCTCTCTTTTGATATTCACCCGGGGGAGATCGTCGGCGTCGCCGGCCTGCTCGGCGCCGGGCGCGATGTGCTGGTGGACTTACTCTACGGCTTGCGTCCGGCGGAGCGCGGCACTATCCATCTCGACGGCCTGCCGCGACGAATCCGTACGCCAAAGCAGGCGATCCGCGCCGGAATGGCGCTGGTCCCGCGCGACCGCCGCCATCAGGGGCTGATCCTGTCCTTCACCACCGCCGACAATATTAATCTCGCCTCGCTGCCGGAGACCGCCACCTTTGGCTGGGAGCGGCGGGGGATCGCCGAGAGGAAAGCGCGCGACTGGATAGAACAGCTGGCGATCCGCCCGGGTCGCCCGGCGCTGCCGGTACGCTACATGAGCGGCGGTAACCAGCAAAAAGCGATCCTCGCCCGCTGGCTCGGCACCGATGCCCGGCTGTTTATTCTCGATGAACCCACCCTCGGGGTTGATATCGGCGCCCGCCGCGATATTTATCAACGTACGCGCCAGCTGGCCGATAAAGGACGGGCGGTGCTGGTCTCCTCCAGCGACGCCACCGAACTGCTCGGACTATGCGACCGGATCCTCGTCCTCTGGCGCGGTGCGCTGGCGGCCAATCTGCCCACCCGCGGGCTGACCCTCGACGCCCTGCTGGTGGCGATCAACGGCGGACAGGAGCCTTCACCATGAGTACCGCTATCCAGCGTCGCGGCCGTCCGGGCCTGGCGACGCTTGTTGAAAAATTCCCCCTGATCCTGTTTCTGGCGCTGCTGGTGTGGCTGAGCGTGCAGTCGCCCTACTTCCTCAGCTGGCAAAATATCAGCCTGATGCTGGTCCAGAGCGTTCCGCTGGCGATCCTCTGTTTCGGCCTGGTCTGCGTCATCGCCGTTGGCGGAGATGACGTGGTCTCCGGCGGCATCGACCTCTCCCTGCCGGCGACGGCGGTGCTCGGCGTCGCGCTGCTGAGCCTCGGGCTGGCCGAATGGCACACACCGTATCTCCTGCTGCTGGCGCTGCTGGCGGCGGTTTGCCTGCTCTGCGGGGCGATCAACGGCTTCCTGGTGCTGGCGGCCGGCCTGCCGCCGCTGCTGGCTACCCTCTCGACCTCCGTGGCGTTTACCGGCCTGACGGACCTGCTGACCGGCCAGCGGCGCATCGCGGTCAGCGATCCGCTGATGGTCGCCTTTCGCGATAACAACCTCCTCGGCCTGCCCTGGCCGCTGGTCTATCTGCTGGGGGTATTTATCCTGTTCCAGTTCCTGCTCCATCACTCCCGCTTCGGTCAGCATGTGCAGGCGGTGGGCGGCAATCGCGATATGGCGCAGATGAGCGGCCTGAACGTGCGCCGCTTAACCCTGCAGGTCTGGCTGTTAGCCGGCATCGCCGCCGGGTTGGCTATTCTGCCGCTGCTCAGCCAGGGCTCCGGCAGCTCCAGCGGAACGGCCACGCCGCTGCTGCTGGAAACCGTGCTCGCGACCTTTATCGGCGCCGCCTTCTCCCGCCGTCGGGTGGTCACCATCTGGGGCGCGCTGCTGGGGGCGATTCTGGTTAACGCCCTCTCTAACGGGCTCGGCCTGCTGGGGGTCAATATCTTCTGGATGGGCGCCATTAAAGGCGGCCTGATCCTGGTGGTACTGGCGGCCTCGGCGGTCAGACACAAAGGAGGCGAGGCATGAGCCAAATCACCCTGAAAACTCCAGCTCCTGCAGAACAGACGGCCAGCAGCCCGCTGGCCTGGCTGTCGCGGGCCGGATTCGGCATCATCACCCTGCTGGCCATCGCCCTGTTCGGCTGGGCGAATCCAGTATTTTTAACCGTGGATAACTGGGCCAACCTGCTGCAGGGCAGCGCGATCCTGCTGATTGTGGCGATGGCGATGACCCTGATTGTCAGCGCCGGGGCGATTGACCTGTCGGTGGGCGTCGCGCTCGATTTCGGCGCCGCCTTCGCCCTCGTCGCCCTGAAAACCTGGCATCTGCCGTGGCAGGCGGCGGTGGGCTGCGCCCTGCTCGGCGGGGTGCTGATTGGCCTGCTCAATGCCTTTCTGATCCTCATCTGCCGGATCCGCCCCTTCCTCGCCACCCTCGGCACCTGGTTTATCGCCAGCAGCGCCGAACGTATCTATACCGATGGCGGCGGCGCGATAGCCTATCGGCGGATGGCTACTGAGTATCACGACCTGGCGGTGGGTAACCTTGGCGGGATCCCCACGCCGGTAGCGATCGTGCTGGCGCTGTGGCTGGCGGCCTGGCTGGTGACCGAGCGCACCCTGTGGGGCAAATATATCCGCGCCATCGGTCAGAACAGCGAGGCGGCGCGCATCGCCGGGATCCGCGATCGCCTGACCATGCTCGGCGTGCTGGTGGCCGCCTCAGCCCTCTGCGCCGTCGGCGGGGTGATCCTCTCCGCCAACCTGCGGCAATTTACCCCGCTGGCCGGGCAGTCTTACCTGATGGACGCCATTGCGGCGGTGTTTATCGGCACCGCCTTTAACCGTCTGGGCCGGGTCAGCATCGCCGGCACCCTCGGCGGCGTGCTGTTCCTCGCCATTATTGATAATGGTCTGAACCTGATGGGCCTCAATTATCTGGTGAAGGACGCGCTGGTCGGCGTGATTCTGGTGGTGGCCCTCGCCCTATCCTTCTGGCAGGCGCGTCTGCGCCAAACGCATCGCTAAACGGGAGAACGATGGCAACCTTTGACGCCGTATTTGTCGGCCTGACTATTCTGGATATCGCCGGGCGCCCGGTGGTGGCGATCCCGCCGCGCGGTGGCGTCGCTTTTATTGAGCAAATTCGCCTCAACCCCGCCGGCACCGCCGCGGGGGCTAATATTAACGCCGCGAAGCTCGGGATCCGCACCGCGGCGGTGGCCTGCCTGGGCGAAGATGAAAAGGCCGACTTTATCCTCGCCAGCTATGCCCGGCTGGGCATTGACTGCTCGCTTATCCAGCGCACCGCGCTGAAGGAGACCTCGGCGACGATCCTGCCGATTCGCCCCAACGGCGAACGTCCGGCCCTGCACTGTCGGGGCGCGTCTGACGCCCTGTTCGTCAGTGAAGCGGAATTTGACGCCGTCCTTGACTGTCGCTTCCTGCATCACGGCGGGACCGGACTGCTGGCGGCAATGGACCAGGGACAGAGCGCACGGCTGCTGCAGGCGGCCAAAGCGCGTGGAGTCACCACCAGCTTTGACCTTATCGCGCCGAATGAACACACCCTGGAACTGCTGCGGCCCCTGCTGCCGTCGGTAGATTATTTTATGCCTTCGCTGGAGGAAGCCGCCTTTCTCTCCGGGGAGACGCAGCCGGAGGCCATCGCCCGCTTCTTCTTTGCGCTGGGCGTGGGCACCTGCATTCTGAAAGACGGCGAGAACGGCTCCTGGCTTATCGGCCGCGATGGCGCGCTGGAGCATATTGCGCCGTGGCCCGTCGAGGCGGTGGATACCACCGGCTGCGGCGACAGCTACTGCGGCGGGTTTATTGCCGCGCTGGCGCGCGGGCTCAGCGTGAAAGCGGCGTGCGACGTCGCCTCGGCGGTGGCCGCGCTGGTGGCGACCGGGATGGGCTCGGATGCCGGAGTGGTAGACTGGGAACAGACCCAGGCTTTTATGGCGGCCCATCGCCCCTGACGTTGGACCCACGCCGCTGCAGGACGCGGCGGCGCAAGCGGCTTAACGCCACTGGTACAGCAGCGGCTCCCCGGCGACATAGCGCTGAAGATCGGCGGCAATCATCGCCGTGTGTTTGGCGATACTCTCCCGGGTGGCCCCGGCGATATGCGGCGTGATAATCACGTTATCGAACTCGGTGACAAAAGGGTGATCGCGCCACAGCGGTTCGCGATGATACACGTCCAGCGCCGCGCCGCCCAACGGGCCGTGACGCAGAGCCTCAATCAGCGCCGCTTCGTCGACCACCGCCGCGCGGGAGGTATTGATCAGCAGCGCGCCGGGCTTCATGCTGTTTAACAGCGCCGCATTCACCAGCCCGTCGCTGTGCGGCCCGCTGCTCAGATGCAGGCTGACGATATCCGCCTCACGGAACAGCGCCTCCAGGGTCGTTTTCTGTAACCCTGGCTCATTGATATCCTCTGCGGCGACGAACGGATCCACCACCCGCACCGCCATGCCGAACGCCCGGGCGATACGCGCCACCCGGCGGCCAATGTTGCCATACCCCACCAGGCCCAGCGTTTTATTGCGCAGTTCACCGCCCTTAAACACCTCATAGGGGCTTTCCGGACTCACGTCCCAGACCACATCCCGGCGCAGCCCCTGCTGGGTGGCGGCGGCGGCATTGTCAGCCTGCGTGAATTCCCCCCGCTTCAGCGCCGCATGGGATTGCGGAATATGGCGCGCCAGGCTGAGCATCAGGCCAAGCGTCAGCTCCGCGGCGGCATCGGCATTGCGCCCCGGGGTGTAGAGTACCCGGATGCCGCGCGCCTGCGCGGCCTGGGTATCGATATTCACCGGATTCGCGCGGGTACAGGCGATCACCTGCAGGCGCGGACAGGCGGCCATCACCGCATCCGTCACCTCATCATAGCTGGTCACCAGCACCTCAGCGTCGTGGGCCAGCTCAATCAGCTGACCGGCGCTGAGTTTCGGTTTGCCCAGCGCCCACCCTTCCACCAGCAGCTCACCCAGCTGGTGGAAGGCGCTAAGGTCGCCAGCATGCTCGGCGGTAAAAACGATTTTCATGGTTGTACTTCCTGAGAAAGACGTTGAAGAGCGGCCTGCCTGGCCTGCCATACCGGCAGCATCTGCTCACGCAGCAGGCGATAAACGGGATACAGCGCCGCGTAGCGGGCATGCGCCTGAGGGCGCGGCTGATAGCGGGTCTGCGCCAGCGGAGGCGTCTCGGCCAGCGCCGCGACGCTGCGGGCCGCCAGAATCGCCGCACCGCGCGCGCTTAGTTCATTAAAGGCGCTGGAGACCACCGTGCGCCCGGTACAGTCGGCGATAATCTGCAGCCAGGTGGCCGAGGCTGCGCCGCCGCCGGTCAGATACAGCTCGCCGCCCTGGGGATAACCCTGCAGCGCATCGACAATGGCGAAGGCCAGGCCTTCATACACCGCGCGCTGTAGTTCGGCGCGGGTGGTGTGCGGGCTAATGCCGATAAAGCCGGCCCGCGCGTCAGGGCTGTAAAACGGCGCGCGTTCGCCATTAAGATACGGCTGCCAGAAGACGCCGCCGCTGCCTGGCTCCACCTCCGCGATCGCCTGCTCCAGCCGACCCAGATCGGCGTCCAGCGAAATATGCTGCTGCAGCCAGTCAATGTTTGGCGTACCGGCCTGCATCGGAAACAGCGAGATCACCTGCCCGGCTTCGGTGTGAGTGACGAAGCGCGTCGCCTCGTTCACCGTCTGCGGACCGCGGCAAACGATTCCGGTACAGCAGGTGGTGCCGAGGATCGTGTAGATATCCCCTTCGTTGACCGCGCCGCAGCCCAGCGCGGCGCTACAGACATCCAGCGCCCCGGCGGCCACTGGCGTCGCGGCGGGCAGTCCGGTCAGCGCCGCCACCGCGTCGCTCAGCGTACCGGCCGGAGCGTCCGGGGCCAGCAGAGGGGGAAACAGCGGCAGCAGTTCGTCCAGCCCCATCTCGTTCATCACCACCGAGGACCAGCTGCCGCTCTGCTGATTGAGTAATGAGCTGCTGGCGTCCGTCAGTTCCAGCGCCGCCACGCCGGTCAGGCGAAAGCGGATCCAGTCCTTGGCGAAAAACAGATAGCGCGCGGCCGCCAGCCGCTCCGGCTGATACTGTTTCAGCCAGTACAGTTGCAGGCTGGTATTGCAGGGCTGCAGGTGGGTGCCGGTATCGGCGAAATAGCGGCGGTCAAAACCGGGCCGGCGCAGCAGGTCGCTCATCAGCTCGTGGCTGCGGGTATCGCTCCACAGGATCCCCGGCCCCACCGGTTCGCCCTGCGCATCGCTGAGCCAGACCCCCTCCCCTTGCCCGGCGAGGCCGATGGCCCGCAGCCGCCCCTCCTGCAGCGCCGGGTGGCGGGCAATCTGGCGCAGAATAGCCAGCACCGAATGCCACAGCTGGGTCATATCCTGTTCCGCGTAGCCATTGGCCGACAGGCGTGGGGAGGTGTTTTCCGCAGCGCTGGCGCGCGCGGTGAAATGCTGATCAAACAGCACCGCTTTCACCCGGGAGGTGCCGATATCGATACCAAGATAAAAATCCATACCTGCTCCGGCTCAGGGCTCGTAGCGGCGGCGCATCAGCTCGCACTCGAACAGGAACTCCAGCCCCTCCAGTTGCCGGCGGGCCTCCTGAATATCTTTCCCCCAGCAGGTCAGGCCATGTCCGCGCAGCAGAAAGCCGTAACGCAGCGGACGGGTTTGCGCATAATCGGCAATCCGCGCCGCCAGGGCGTCAATATCCTGATCGTTATCGAAGATGGCGACCGGAA
This sequence comes from Klebsiella sp. GG_Kp173, assembly GCF_040062415.1. Taxonomy (NCBI): domain Bacteria; kingdom Pseudomonadati; phylum Pseudomonadota; class Gammaproteobacteria; order Enterobacterales; family Enterobacteriaceae; genus Klebsiella; species Klebsiella sp. GG_Kp173. Next base: position 13,592 of record NZ_JBEAFZ010000025.1, on the reverse strand, counting down.
CGGTATCGAGATGGCTGTGCTGCCCGCTGAGGGTTTTCTGCATTTCATACCCCTGCAGCGCCAGCGTGTCGCTTTTTTCGATGCGCGACAGCACGGTGGCATTGACGGTATGCACATGCAGCACCACGTTGGCCTCCGGGAACAGGCGGTAGACCAGGGTGTGCAGGCCGGTCTCCGCCGACGGTTTCCGTCCGGAAGGGGCCTGGTTGGTGGCGATCTCCACCTGCAGAAAATCCTCGGTCGTCAGGCTGCCTTTATCGCGGCCCGACTCGCTTAGCCAGCACCAGGTATCATCCTGACGCACCGACATATTGCCGCCGGTCGCCGGCGCCCAGCCTTTCGCGCCGATCCAATGACAGGTGGTGACCAGTTGCGCGAGTCTTTCTTGCCACATAGCAGTTCCTTAGGTTAGCGATGATTTGTTTAGCCGTCTAAATGGCTATTTATCCGATACTAACACCGCTAACCGGAGGGAACAATATTTCAGGAAACACACATAAGACAAATGGTTATATCATAAATGCATATTAAATAACCTTTATTCACAGCAATTTAACCAACCGCAGTGAATCCGCTACGATCCCCTGCTGCCTGGCGCCACAACGCTGGCGGATTGTGCTGGCTGAAATTCTCCTTCTGCGCCAGGCATGCCGTCGCCGCCCTCCTCTGCCCCGGACTGGTGCAAAACCTGGCAGGATGCACACTAAAATGGCATTACTCCTCCTGAATCCCTCAATAACCGTGCACATTGCACACTATGCGCTATTCCTCATGCCCGGTTTTTCCTGGCACATCTCTTGCTACTTCCGGCAATCACCGCTCATCTACCAGCCAGAGGTTCCAGGATGTCAAACAGCAATGATTTTCCCCTCGTCGAAGCGCCCACCGCCGGACGCAAAGGCGTATTTTCCATCGCCATGGTGTTATTCAGCTTTACCTTTTTCACCGGCACGATGTTTGCCGGCGGCAAACTCGGCGTCTCCTTTTCCATCGTTAATCTGCTGTGGATAGCCGTCATCGGCAACGCCTTGCTGGCTCTCTATGCCGCGTCGCTGGGCTGGATCGCCGCGCGCAGCGGCCTGAATACGGTGCTGATGGGCCGGTTCTGCTTCGGGGAGATCGGCAGCAAGCTGGCCGATTTTATCCTTGGCTTTGCCGAGCTGGGCTGGTACGCCTGGGGGACCGCCACGGTCGCTATCTCGCTGGTGAAGATCCTCGCCCTGCCCGAGGCGCTGACCCAGCCGCTGATGGTGCTGTTTGGCATTCTGTTCTGCGTCACCGCGCTGGTGGGCTACAAGGGGCTGGACGCGCTGTCGCGCCTGTCGGTGCCGCTGATGTTCGTGCTGCTGGTGGTCTCCATGTATCTGGCGCTGCACCACGCCGGCGGCTGGCAGGCGATGACCCGCATTGCGCCGAGCGACACCATGACCTGGTCGGCGGCCATCACCATGGTCTTTGGCACTTTCGCCAGCGGCGCCACCCAGGCGACAAACTGGACCCGGCTGGCCAACTCCAGCCGGACCGCCATTCTCGCCAGCATGGGCAGCTTCCTCATCGGCAACGGGCTGATGATCGTCGCCGGCGCCTGGTGCGCCATCGTTTATCAACAGGCCGATATCGTCGAAGTTCTGATCCTGCAGGGGCTGTCAGTCGCCGCGGTGATCATGCTGTGTCTCAACCTGCTGACCATCCAGGGCCCCACCATCTATAACGTCTCCGCCGCCGCCTGCCATCTGCTGCGCAGCGAACGCCGCCGCACGCTGACCCTCGCCGCCGCCGGGGTGGGCATTGTGCTGGCCATTGGCGGGATGTACGAAATGCTGATCCCGTTCCTTGTGCTGCTGGGCAGCATTATCCCGCCCATTGGCGGGGTGATTCTCGCCGACTACTGGTTCGCCCGCGGCGGGCGCTATCCCTTGCTGCAGAACGCCCGCCTGCCGCGTTTTAACTGGCTGGGACTCGGCGCCTACGCCGCCGGCGCGGTGGTGGCTTATCTGTCACCGTGGATCGCGCCGCTGGTGGGGATCACCGTTTCCGCGCTGGTCTATATCGCCCTGACCATGGTCAGCAAACGTCAGCCTGCCGCCGTCGCGGAGCAAGAGCCATGAGCCTGACGGTCAGCGAACTTCTGGCCCTTGAGGGACTCTCCGCCCTGCGTTTGCGGGCGGGAAAGCAAGGGCTGCAGCGGGCGGTACGCTGGTACTACGTGGCGGAAAATGAGCATATCGCCGAGTGGATCATGGGCGGCGAGCTGGTCTTTATCACCGGCATCAACCATCCCCGGGATGAAGCCAACCTGATCCAGCTGCTGATGGAGGGCAAACAGCGCGGCATCGCCGGGATGGTGATCCTCACCGGCGAGGCCTATATCCACGCCATTCCCGCCACGCTGATCGCCCTCGCCGACGAGCTGGGCATTCCGCTGATCGAGCAGCCCTACCTGCTGAAGATGGTGATTGTCACCGAGCGGGTCGGCACCGCGCTGGTCCGCAGCGAAAACGCCCTGCAGTCGCAGCGCGACATCCTGATGCAGCTGGTCACCGGCGACTATCCGGACCTGCAGATGCTTCACCAGCGCGCCCTCCACCAGCAGCTCGATTTTACCCGCCCACTGCGGCTGGCGGCGCTGCGCCTGGAGGGGCTGTCCCGCCTGTTTCGCCAGTTCCCGCCCGAACAGGCCGAAGCCTGGCTGCAGCAGGCCCACCGCAGCGTGCGCCAGCAGCTGCAGCAGCAGCTCAACCAGCAGGGCAACCCCTTCCCGCTTCTGGAACGCAGCAACATGTTCCTTTTCCTGCTGCCGGATGAGGAGGGGGAAGACTTTCAGCAGAAAAAGTGGCTGCAGCAGTGGCTGCAGACGCTGGCGGAGGGGGAAGAGCGTTTGTCGCTGCTCTGCGGCCTCTCGGCGCCGGTCAGGCAGCTGCAGGGCTACCCGCGGGCGTTGTCGCAGGCGCGCCAGGCGCTGGATCTGTGCGATACCCTGCGGCCGACCCAGCGCATCAGCGACTATCAGCAGCTGGGGTTTATCAAACTGCTGTCCGCGGTCAGCGACCCGGCGCTGCTCAACGATTTTATGCACGACACCCTCGGCTGCCTGATCGAGCCGGGCCGTAAAGCGCCGTGGCTGCTGCTGGAGACCCTCGAGACGCTGCTGCAGGAGAACGGCAACGTGGTACGAGCCGCCGACCGGCTGGGTCTCCATCGCAACACCCTGCATCAGCGCATCCAGCGTATTGAAAAACTGACCGGCTACCCGGTCAGCCACCCTCAGTTTCATCTCAACGCCTCGGTCGCGCTGGTGATCTGGCGTTTATCGCAAAACCATTTACAGGACCAACCATGAAAATTGTTAACGCCCGCCTGCGCCGCCAGGAGGCGCTGTTTACCCTTGAGCTGCAGGACGGCATCATTCGCCGCATGACCGCTCAAACCGCGATGCAGACCGCCGACACCGGGGATATCGACGCCCAGGGTCGGCTGGCGATCCCGCCCTTCGTCGAGCCGCATATCCATCTTGACGCCACCCTTACCGCAGGCGAGCCGGAGTGGAACCGCAGCGGCACCCTGTTTGAAGGCATCACCCGCTGGAGCCAGCGCAAAGCGAGCATTACCCCGGAGGACACCCGCCAGCGGGCGCTGAAAACCATCGGCATGCTGCGCGATTTCGGCGTTCAGCACGTCCGGACCCATGTGGATGTCACCGACCCGTCGCTGGCGGCCCTGCAGGCGCTGCTGGCGGTGAAACAAGAGGCCGCCGATCTCATCGATCTGCAGATTGTCGCCTTTCCGCAGGAGGGGATCGAATCGTATCCCAACGGCAGGGAGCTGATGACGCGCGCCATCGAGATGGGCGCCGACGTGGTGGGCGGCATTCCGCACTATGAGAATACCCGCGACAAAGGGGTCAGCTCGGTGATGTTTTTGATGGACCTCGCCCAGCGCTATGGCCGCCTGGTGGATGTCCACTGCGATGAAATCGACGATCCGCAGTCGCGTTTCCTCGAAGTGCTGGCGGAAGAGGCCCGGGTGCGCGGTATGGGGGCGCAGGTTACCGCCAGCCACACCTGCGCGATGGGCTCTTATGACAACGCCTACTGTTCGAAGCTGTTTCGCCTGCTGAAAGCCTCGGGGATCAACTTTATCTCCTGCCCGACCGAAAGCATTCATCTGCAGGGCCGGTTTGACAGCTGGCCGAAACGGCGCGGCGTCACCCGGGTGGCGGAGCTGGATCGCGCCGGCATCAACGTCTGCTTTGCTCAGGACTCGATTCAGGATCCGTGGTATCCGCTGGGGAATGGCAATATCCTGCGCATTCTGGATGCCGGACTGCACATCTGCCATATGCTCGGCTATGACGATCTGCAGCGCTGTCTCGACTTCGTCACCGACAACAGCGCCCGGGCGCTTTGTCTGGGCGATAACTACGGCCTCGCCGAAGGCCGCCCGGCTAACCTGTTGATCCTCGATGCGGAAAACGACTATGAGGCCGTCCGCCGCCAGGCGCGAGTGCTGACCTCCATTCGCCACGGCAAGGTGATTTTGCAGCGTGAGGTGGAGCACATCCGCTACCCGGCATAAGGCGCAAGGCGCTGCGCGTCGGCGCCTTTCTGTGATACCTTTTCAGGCAGTGTGCGTGACCGACGCCCGTCCGGGCGTCGGCTTCCTGGAAAACAGACGGCGCGAAACGACGATGAGCGATAAAAAATGGATTAAGGCCGAGGACGTGGCCAGACTGGCCGGGGTCTCGCGCTCGGCGGTCTCCCGCACCTTCACCCCCGGCGCCTCGGTGTCGGAGAAGACCCGGCAGAAGGTGCTAAACGCCGCGGAAGCTCTGGGCTATCAGGTGAATATCATCGCCCGGACGATGATCACCGGCAGCAGTAATTTTATCGGCATCGTCACCGCCGGTTTCGACAACCCGTTTCGCAGCAAACTGCTGGCGCCGCTGGTCCATCAGCTGGCGCTCAACGGCTTTATGCCACTGCTGATGAACGCTGACGATCCGCAGCAGCTCGCCCCTTCGCTTAAGCAACTGCTGAGCTACCACGTCGCCGGGGTGATCATCACTTCCGGCGCGCCGCCGCTGTCGCTGGCGGAAGAGTATCTGGCGCGCAAGATCCCCGTCACCCTGATCAACCGTCATGCGGATCTCGCCGGCTGCGACCGGGTGTGCAGCGATAACGCCCAGGGGGCGAAGCTGGTGGCGGGCTTGTTCAGTCGTCGAGGCTGGCGGCAGGTTGGCTTTATAGGCGAAAATCGCGAGAACTTCAGCACCCGCCAGCGTTATGACGCTTTCATCGCGCAGACGTCGGGCATGACGGTGACCAGCCGCTTCTGCGACGGCGGCGGCTATCAGGCTGGCTACAAGGCTGCCAGAGAATTAGTTGCTGAAAACCCCGGGGTGCAAGCGCTGTTTTGCGCTACCGATATGCTGGCGCTGGGCGCCCAGGACGGCCTGCGGGACGCCGCTGCCCCACTGCCGGCCATCGTCGGCTTTGACGATATCCCGCAGGCGGACTGGCAACCCTACCAGCTTACCACCGTTCAGCAGAATACCGCCCTGCTGGCCCACCACGCGGTGGATCTGTTAATGACGCGGATCGCCCGCTTCAGCCTGCCCTCGCGCCATCGAGAAGTGCCGGTGAAATTAATTATTCGTCAAAGTGCGAAATGAAAAAATCATTTTATGCTGGAGCGATCACAGAATCTTCTGCGAAACCCGGCCACACTCATTCGGCCCTTCGGGGCTGTTTTTTTCACGCAAAATGCACACGTGTGCAAAATAGGGAGTCAATATGCAATCTCAGGAATCAGAAGCGCTACAGGCCCGCTACCGCCTGGCCTGCGAGCTGGCGAAAGCAGGGGCTGAGCTGGCGTTTGAATACTATCAGCAACGCGAAGCGCTGACCGTCGACCATAAAGGCGACGACCTGCAGGACGTGGTCAGCGTGGCCGATAAGCGGGTGGAGGCCTTTGTGAAACAGCGTATTCAGAGCGCGTTTCCGGAGGATGGCTTTCTCGGCGAAGAGAGCGGCGCCCGCCTGCCCGACGCGCGAGTGCTGTGGGTAGTCGACCCCATTGATGGCACCAGCTGTTTCCTCAACGGCCTGCACACCTGGTGCCTGTCGCTGGCGATCGTCGCCGACGGCGAACCGGTCATCGGCGTGGTCTACGACCCCAACCATCGCGAGCTGTTTCACGCCCTGCGGGGTCATGGCGCCTGGCTCAATGACGCCCCGATCCGTCCGCACCCCGCGGCGACGGTCAGGGAGGGAGTGATGGGCGTCGGCACCTCGCATCGCGTCACCCCGGCGGACTTTCTGCCGTTTCTGCAGGCGCTGCTCAGCGACGGCGGCATGTTTATCCGCAACGGCTCCGGCGCGCTGATGAGCGCCTGGGCGGCGGCAGGCCGGTTGATTGGCTACTACGAGCCGCACATGAACCCGTGGGACGCCCTGCCGGGGCTGGTGCTGATGCGCGAAGCGGGCGGCGCCAGCAACGATTTTCTGGCGCAGGAGGGGATCCAGCGCGGCAACCCGCTGCTGCTGGCCAGCTCAACGCTCTACCCGCAGCTGAAAAAGATGATCCCACAACCATTACATTAACCCTTACGGGTCAGGCTATTTCTGATTATGTACTCTACACAGTAACGATAACTTCCTTCACGGACGAACCACATCAATCAGTCAGGCCTCCGACCTGCGGAGAACCACCTATGTCTGGAATTATCGCTTTTTTCCGGGCGTCGCCGCCGAAAGCGGGCGCCGCGTTTGATGAACAGCGTTTTCGCCGGGTGCGCTGGCAAACTTTTATCGCCATGACCCTGGCCTACGTCACCTTTTACGTCTGCCGGTTATCCTTCACCGTCGCCAAAAGCGCGCTGGTGGAGTTGGGGATCACCCCGACGGAGCTCGGCATGATCGGCTCCACTCTGTTCTTCAGCTACGCCATCGGCAAGCTGGTCAATGGCTTTATCGCCGATCACGCCAACGTGGTGCGCTATATGAGCCTCGGTTTATTGCTCAGCGCCGGGATGAACCTGATGATGGGGATGACCACCAACGCCCTGCTGCTGGCCATCTTCTGGGGGATCAACGGCTGGGCGCAGTCGATGGGCGTCGGCCCCTGCGCGGTCTCGCTGGCGCGCTGGTACGGCGTTAAAGAGCGCGGCACCTTCTATGGCATCTGGTCGACGGCGCATAATATCGGCGAGGCCGTCACCTATATGGTGATCGCCGCGGTGATCGCCGGGTTTGGCTGGCAGATGGGCTACCTGTCCACCGCCGCGCTCGGCGCCGCCGGCGTGGTGCTGTTGGTGCTGTTCATGCACGATTCGCCGCAGAGCAGCGGCTTCCCGTCCATCAACGTCATCCGCGATGAACCGCAGGAGGAGGTCGAAGCCCGCGGCTCGGTGTTTAAAAACCAGCTGCTGGCGCTGCGCAACCCGGCGCTGTGGACCCTCGCCCTCGCCTCCGCCTTTATGTACATCGACCGCTACGCCGTCAACTCCTGGGGGATCTTCTTCCTCGAGCAGGATAAAGCCTATTCCACACTGGAGGCATCCGGGATTATCGGCGTCAACGCCATCGCCGGCATCGCCGGGACCATCATTGCCGGCATGCTCTCCGACCGCTTTTTCCCGCGCAACCGCAGCGTGATGGCCGGGTTTATCAGCCTGCTGAACACCGCCGGCTTCGCCCTGATGCTCTGGTCGCCGCACAATTATTACACTGATATTCTGGCGATGATTATCTTCGGGGCCACCATTGGCGCTCTGACCTGCTTCCTCGGCGGGTTGATCGCCGTCGATATCTCCTCGCGCAAAGCGGCGGGGGCCGCGCTCGGCACCATCGGCATCGCCAGCTACGCCGGCGCCGGCCTGGGCGAGTTTCTCACCGGGATCATTATTGATAAAACAGCTATCCTTGAGAACGGCAAAACGCTGTATGATTTCAGCACGTTGGCGCTGTTCTGGGTGGGTACCGGTCTGGGTTCCGCGCTACTCTGTTTTACCACTGCCGCCATCGTCGCCTGGCGCCATGCCGTCGAACGGCAGACCTCGTTCTCCTCATAACCGATTAACGAATTAAGGAAGAAGATATGATGCCTGCAAGACATCAGGGGCTGTTACGCCTGTTTATCGCCTGCGCGCTGCCGCTGCTGGCGCTGCAATCAGCCGCCGCCGCAGACTGGCAGCTGGAGAAAGTGGTGGAGCTTAGCCGCCACGGCATTCGTCCGCCGACGGCCGGCAACCGGGAAGCCATCGAGGCCGCCACCGGACGCCCATGGACCGAGTGGACCACCCATGACGGCGAGCTCACCGGTCATGGCTATGCCGCCGTGGTCAACAAAGGGCGTGAGGAAGGCCAGCACTATCGCCAGCTCGGCCTGCTGCAGGCGGGATGCCCGACGGCGGAGTCGATTTACGTGCGCGCCAGTCCGCTGCAGCGGACGCGGGCGACCGCCCAGGCGCTGGTGGATGGCGCCTTCCCCGGCTGTGGCGTCGCTATCCATTACGTCAGCGGGGATGCCGATCCGCTGTTTCAGACCGACAAGTTCGCCGCCACGCAAACCGACCCCGCCCGCCAGCTGGCGGCGGTGAAAGAGAAGGCCGGGGATCTGGCGCAGCGTCGGCAGGCGCTGGCGCCGACTATCCAGCTATTGAAACAGGCGGTTTGCCAGGCCGATAAGCCCTGCCCGATCTTCGATACACCATGGCAGGTCGAGCAGAGCAAAAGCGGGAAGACCACCATTAGCGGACTTAGCGTGATGGCCAATATGGTGGAAACGCTGCGTCTCGGCTGGAGTGAAAACCTGCCTCTCAGCCAGCTGGCGTGGGGCAAGATCGCCCAGGCCAGTCAGATCACAGCCCTGCTGCCGCTGTTAACGGAAAACTACGATCTGAGTAACGACGTGCTGTATACCGCGCAAAAACGCGGGTCGGTGCTGCTCAACGCCATGCTCGACGGCGTCAAACCAGAGGCGAGTCCGAACGTACGCTGGCTGCTGCTGGTGGCACATGACACCAACATCGCCATGGTGCGCACGCTGATGAACTTTAGCTGGCAGCTGCCGGGCTACAGCCGGGGGAATATCCCGCCGGGCAGTAGCCTGGTGCTGGAGCGCTGGCGCGACGCGAAGAGCGGGGAACGCTATCTGCGGGTCTATTTCCAGGCGCAAGGCCTCGACGACCTGCGTCGTCTGCAGACCCCGGACGCGCAGCACCCGATGCTGCGTCAGGAGTGGCGTCAGCCGGGCTGCCGTCAGACCGACGTCGGTACGCTGTGCCCCTTCCAGGCGGCCATCACCGCGCTGGGTCAGCGTATCGATCGGCCCTCCGCCCCGACGGTAGCGATGGTCCTGCCGTAGCGGCGTTTGCCCGGGCCCGGGAAAACCGTTTTTTCCAGGCCCGGCACGGTGTCCGTTATCCGTTATCCGGCGCAAACGCCCCGGCGGAGACCTGCGCCGGGGTGACCACCCCGCTGTCCAGCACCCAGCCGCTTATCAGCCCAGCAGGCGTGACATCGAACGCCGGATTGTACACGGCGGCCCCGGTCGGCGCCCACTGTACCGCGCCAAAGCTGCCCGCCACTCCGGTCACTTCGGCCGCGGCGCGCTGCTCAATGGGAATGGCCGCCCCGTTCGGGCAATGGCGGTCGAGGGTCGTCTGCGGCGCAGCGACGTAAAACGGGATCTGGTGGTAATGGGCCAATACCGCCAGGGAATAGGTGCCGATTTTATTCGCCACGTCGCCGTTGGCGGCGATGCGGTCGGCGCCGACCCACACCGCATCCACCTTCCCTTTCGCCATCAGGCTGGCGGCCATTGAATCGGCGATCAGCTGATAGGGCACGCCCAGCTCGCCCAGCTCCCAGGCGGTTAAACGACCGCCCTGCAGCAGCGGCCGGGTTTCATCGACCCACACGCTGGCCACTTTTCCCTGCTGATGCGCCAGCGCAATGACCCCCAGGGCGGTACCTACCCCGGCGGTCGCCAGGCCACCGGTGTTGCAGTGGGTCAGCAGTCGACTGTCGGGCTTCACCAGCGCACTACCCGCCTCAGCGATGCGGTCGCACAGCTGTTTATCTTCTTCGACCAGACGCAAGGCTTCCGCTTCCAGCGCCTGCGGGTAATCCTCCCGGGCCAGCGCCTGCTTCATGCGATCCAGATTATTCATCAGGTTGACCGCCGTCGGCCGCGCAGCGCGCAGCGTCTCCAGCGCCTGCTGGAGTTCATCCCGGCTCAGGCCGCGCTGGGCCAGCAGGGCCAGCAGCAGGCTGGCGGACAGGCCAATCAACGGCGCGCCGCGCACCCGCAGGGCGTGAATATGGTCCACCAGCAGCGCAACGTTATCCGCCGCCAGCCAGCGTTTTTCCTGCGGCAAGGCCTGCTGGTCGAGAATAAAAAGCTGATTTTCACTCACCCGCAGGCTGGTGGTCTGTAATGTCTGCATGTCGTTAAATCCCTGTTGCGTTGTTGTATCACATTGTGTCAGGATGGAATCCAGAAGTATAGACGTCTGAACGGCTTAATCAGAAATCGAGGATCGAGGCAATGTCGCAATACCATACCTTCACCGCCCATGACGCCGTGGCTTACGCGCAGCAGTTCGCTGGCATCGACAACCCATCTGAGCTGGTCAGCGCGCAGGAAGTGGGCGATGGCAACCTCAATCTGGTGTTTAAAGTGTTCGATCGCCAGGGCGTCAGCCGGGCGATCGTCAAACAGGCCCTGCCCTACGTGCGCTGCGTCGGCGAATCCTGGCCGCTGACCCTCGACCGCGCCCGTCTCGAAGCGCAGACCCTGGTCGCCCACTATCAGCACAGCCCGCAGCACACGGTAAAAATCCATCACTTTGATCCCGAGCTGGCGGTGATGGTGATGGAAGATCTTTCCGACCACCGCATCTGGCGCGGGGAGCTTATCGCTAACGTCTACTACCCTCAGGCGGCCCGTCAGCTTGGCGACTATCTGGCGCAGGTGCTGTTTCACACCAGCGATTTCTATCTTCATCCCCACGAGAAAAAAGCGCAGGTAGCGCAGTTTATTAACCCGGCGATGTGCGAGATCACCGAGGATCTGTTCTTTAACGACCCGTATCAGATCCACGAGCGCAATAACTACCCGGCGGAGCTGGAGGCCGATGTCGCCGCCCTGCGCGACGACGCTCAGCTTAAGCTGGCGGTGGCGGCGCTGAAGCACCGTTTCTTTGCCCATGCGGAAGCGCTGCTGCACGGCGATATTCACAGCGGGTCGATCTTCGTTGCCGAAGGCAGCCTGAAGGCCATCGACGCTGAGTTCGGCTACTTCGGCCCCATCGGCTTCGATATCGGCACTGCCATCGGCAACCTGCTGCTGAACTACTGCGGCCTGCCGGGCCAGCTCGGCATTCGCGATGCCGCCGCCGCGCGCGAGCAGCGGCTGAACGACATCCACCAACTGTGGACCACCTTTGCCGAGCGCTTCCAGGCGCTGGCGGCGGAGAAAACCCGCGACGCGGCGCTGGCTTACCCCGGCTATGCCTCCGCCTTTCTGAAAAAGGTGTGGGCGGACGCGGTCGGCTTCTGCGGCAGCGAACTGATCCGCCGCAGCGTCGGACTGTCGCACGTCGCGGATATCGACACTATCCAGGACGACGCCATGCGTCATGAGTGCCTGCGCCACGCCATTACCCTGGGCAGAGCGCTGATCGTGCTGGCCGAGCGTATCGACAGCGTCGACGAGCTGCTGGCGCGAGTGCGCCAGTACAGCTGAGTGCGGCCTGTTTTCCCTCACCCCAACCCTCTCCCACAGGGAGAGGGAGCAAGCCCTAAAAAGTGCAATCTTCAGGGATTGCCCGGCGGCGCTACGCTTGCGCGGGCCTACAGATAACCGCATAACGGTTTGATGTTGCAGTCTTTCGTAGGCCGGGTAAGGCGAAAGCCGCCACCCGGCAGAAATGCGGGCACAATTTTGCTTTTACCCTGCCCTCACCCCGGCCCTCTCCCACAGGGAGAGGGAGCAAAGCCTAAAAAAGTGCAATTTTCTGGGATTGCCTGGCGGCGCTGCGCTTGCGCGGGCTTACAGATAACCGCATAACGATTTGATCTTGCAGTCTTTCGTAGGCCGGGTAAGCCGCCACCCGGCAGAAATGCGGGCACAATTTTGCGTTGACCTTGCCCTCACCCCGGCCCTATCCCACAGGGAGAGGGGGCAAAACCTAAAAAAGTGCAATTTTCTGGGATTGCCCGGCGGCGCTGCGCTTGCGCGGGCCTACAGATAACCGCATAACGGTTTGATGTTGCAGTCTTTCGTAGGCCGGGTAAGGCGAAAGCCGCCACCCGGCAGAAATGCGGGCACAATTTTGCTTTTACCTTGCCCTTACCCCAGATACTCAATCACCGACAGCCCGCCGTTGTAATCGGTGCTGTAGATAATTCCCTGGGCATCGACAAACACATCGCAGGACTGAATTACCCGCGGGCGGGCGGGACGGGTATCCATCATTTTCTCAGGAGCAGCCGGCACCAGCGCCCCGGTCTCCACCGGGCGATAAGGATTAGAAATGTCGTACGCCCGCACGCCGGCATTCTGATACGTGGCGAAGATAAGCGTTGAGCTGACAAAGCTCCCCGGCCGGTTCTCATGCAGATTGTGCGGGCCAAAATGCGCCCCTTTCGCCACATAGTCGATTTCATCCGGCTGTGGGAAAGTCGAGATACTCACCGGGTTCGCCGGCTCGCGGATATCAAACAGCCAGATCAGCTTCTCGCCGTCCTCCTGGTTGTCGAGCACCGCTTCATCCAGCACCACCAGCAGATCGCGATCCGGCAGCGGCAGCGCGGTATGCGTTCCGCCGCCGAACGGCGGGCTCCAGTTGCGATGGCTAATTAGCGTCGGCTGGGTTCGGTCTTTGACGTCCAGCAGCGTCAGGCCGCCGTCGCGCCAGCTGCCGTAGGCGGTATCCCCGGCAATAATGGCGTGGTGCAGCGCATAGCGTTTGCCCTGCGGCCAGTCCGGTGTTTCGCCGCCTGCCTGGTGCATCCCCGGCAGCCACCAGCGCCCGGCAACCTGCGGTTTACGCGGATCGGCCAGATCGATGGTCAGGAAGATGTAGTCGGTAAAACCGTCGATCAGCGCGGACACATACGCCCAGCGGCCGCCGACGTACCAGATGCGGTGAATACCGATGCCGTTAAGCGACAGAAAGCCAATTTCACGCGGCTTATCCGGCGTGGAGATATCAAACACGCGCAGCCCGGCGCTCCAGCCTTTGTCCTGCACATCGCTGACTGTGTCACCCACCGATCGGGTGTAGTACACCTTCTCATCGGCAAAACGGGCGTCGGCAAACAGGTCCCGGGCGTTGATCACCAGCAGCAGATCGTCATGCGCCTGGAGGTGCACGTTCCAGGTGCCCGACGGCGCGGCAATATAGTTGACCGTAGTGGGCCGGGTCGGATCGCGAACATCGACCACGGAAAAACCCTGCGACACCATATGGCCGATATAGGCGAATCCGCGGTGCACCATCAGTTGCACGCCGTCCGGACGACCGCCCTGGACGCCCTTCTAAGAGTCAAGCTGTTATCGGGATACTGTTGATCCGCCTGTTT